>JAYEFK010000093.1:0-24938 GCA_034658575.1 Methanobacteriota archaeon | reverse complement strand
ACCCGAAACTGAGGAAGAGCCACATCGCCATCGCAGAGCCGATCGGAACCGTGATGTTGTCATGAACCCTTGTCGAGATGCATTCGAGAAGCGCGCCTGTTATGGCTCCTATGACCGAGATGAAGAATACCAGCTGGAGCGACACCGGAAACGATGTGGGCTCTGTCCAGTGCAGGATCCAGCATCCGATCAGGAATGAAAAGACGGTTCCGGTGAAGAGAAGCGTTAAACTGACCTTGATAGACTCAGGTTTCGCCCTTCCCTCATAGTACCCGCGTTCAGCGTACTCGATGTTGCCGAGTGCCTCATACCTTGCCTGATCCGCCACGCGCAAGATCGTCGCGATACCGTCGCCGAAGGTGGTGATCGCTATCGCGCCGCCGATGATGAAGACCGGAAACTCGTACTCGGTGAATGTGAGCATCCATGCAATCAGAAGCAGGAGCAACATGCTCCCGCTTAGAGCGATTGCGCCGAGGGGTCTCCTGGTGACTACACCTGACCCGTGATACGTCAGGATTCCATAAAGTTCGCCTGAGCGCGGCAGTAACAGGACAAAGAGGAATAAGAGAAGCGACATCAGTACGAGATACGGCAGAGGTAGGAACGGAAACGCGAGGACCACCATCCCGATCAGGATATGGAGTGTCTGTCGCTTGTACTCATGCTCGACATCGATGTGTGTGTGGGTCACCTTCGATTCCTCCTCTAACAATGCCCGTGTCTGCTGGCTGTGGCACCGATGGATCCCTCCTGGCGAGCCGTTATACACTTCTCAGATATCATAGCCAGTTCGGCAGCAGGCAGTTCTTCGGGACGCTTATCCAGCATATCACCAGGGAGCCCCAGATCCTTAAGATCCTTGACACCGGTAAACGCAGCAATCGAGTTCTTCAGTTTCTTCCTCCGCTGTGAGAAGACCGCTGTCAGGAATCTCGAAAAGAACACAGGATCCGAGACTTCATACTCATGCGCATGCGGGATCAGGCGCACGATTGCCGACCGCACACCCGGCTCTGGCGAAAATGCTTCCGCGGGCACGATCTCGAGCAACTCCACAAGAGCGCGGTACTGGACACAGATCGAGAGTTTGCTATACTCCTTCGAGCCATGAGAGGCTGCCATCCGCCTTGCAAACTCGTACTGGTACATCAGAACCGCCATCTCGAACGGATGCTTGAGTAACTTGAATGTGATCTCTGAAGAGATTGAATACGGAAGGTTCGAAACGATTTTGTTGAAACTGAACCCGAACTCCGCAAACTCAACTTTGAGCGCATCGCCGTGTATGACATCCACATTCGTGTTCTCGAAGCGCCGGTTCAACAGTTCAGCAAATGTCACGTCCGATTCGATTGCGATCACCGCCCTCACGCGTTTACTGAGTTCTTCTGTGAGAACGCCTGTTCCGGCACCGATCTCCAGCACTACGTCACGATGATGGAGATCTGCGTACTCTACGATGTTATGCAGAACCAGATCATCGATCAGGATGTGTTGATCGGATATTGCCATTGTCGCTTCATCGTCTTCCTTTCTTCCGGGAGGGTTCCGGCGGTCTCGTGGTGAACAATCTGTACCTGACATTGCTCATGAGTTCGTTCTCGATCTGATGCGCAAAGATGGTTTCCGGTCTGTGCAAGCCCTTCACTCTCTGTGTTAATTCCTCGAAACTTTTGAAATTTCCGGCTTTCCGCTCTTCGAGTATCGCCCACATCAGTTTCTTCCCGATTCCCGGCAGCAGTTCGAGCATGTGCTGTCTGGTCGATATCGGATACGCATTGTTGATAAATTCGATAAAACGAGTTTCGTCGTTTAGAACGATCTTTTCCAGCACATAGATGAGTTCGCTCTGCGCACCGTGTGTGAGGGCTTTGTACTCCAGTCTGCGCTTCACATGATCGATCACATCGCGCTCTTTATCCCCTATACTGACACGCTCGCCAATCTGTGGCATAGCCCCAACCTTTGGCACCATCTCGACCAGAACAAAGTATGCCTCACCTATCCCATGTACCGACGGCTTCTTCTGGTACACAGGTCTGTTATCGCTCGAATCTCCATACGGGAGATAATCCAGAACCCACGCATACTCTTCCTTTCCGGGTCTCTTATCGCTGTTCAGCATCGGAACTCCCATGTAATCCATTCGCCTTACGTCACGTCAGCCACGAGATCCAGCATCTGATCAAGATCCTCGGTGGTCAGTATGAACCGCTCCTTCGCATAGATGCTGCGAAGTTCGTCCCTTGTTTCCGGGAGAATGTCTGCAATCCGGATTGCGATTTCAGGTTTCATCTTCTCAAGTTCCAACAGACTGGTAACTAAAGCGCGGGATTTTCCGGCATCTCTCTTCGAGAAGGCATCGATATGGCGGATCGCTTTCTTAAGTTCATAACCGAGTTCTTCCTCTCCTTCTACTGCCCTCTCTTCCTTGATACGATCCAGCAGTTCTTTCGCCTCTGAAATCGTCAGAAGTTCCTCATTGATGACATTTTTTACGATCATACCAACCTCACTGTTGTTACAGACTGCTAATACTACTGTGGACTTAAGTGCTGTGGATACACGATGACTTCTTTTGTGGCGTTACCATCACGTACTGAAAGGAGGTATGCGCGACCGCGCCGCGCTGTGACCCTGCCAGTGCGCCCATGAAACTTGGGGTTCGGCATTCCTTTGTGTATGCTCGGATCGACGATGATATGAGCCATATCTCCGGTTTCAAACTTCTGAATAGCCTTACTGATCGCTGAAATCCCTCTTTTTCTAGATGGTTTCTTTAATTTGTGTCGGGTCTTTCTCCGTTCACCCTGTGACTTTGCCATATTCATAACCATACAGGCTCTATGGATTTAAGTGTTGCGCAGAAAAACATATAAGCATCCGCACATAATTGAAAATGTGCTAATTCCAATATTAGTTCAGATCAGAAATAAAGACAAGGATGTGATATGAGATGACAAGTAAATCTTGTAATGCTTTTTTGGCGGTCGTAATCATGGTTGCATTAACTGTTACAGTAGCGTATGGCGCAGAGGTCGCTACCAATACCCAGTTCGCATCAGTGACACTGGAAGCCGCGGATGTCAACTGTGCAGACTGCCATGCCGGAAATCCGCATGTCATCCATGAAGATGGCTTGGATGCCGGGAGGGTGACCTGTGAGGCATGTCACGGAGAAGCATTCGAGATCGATATACCACAGTGCACCAAGTGTCACGCAGGTCCGATACATGAGGTGCATGACGTCTCGAAGGGCGCCGACTGCACAATCTGTCACACTGGCGATCTTGATAACGTGCACTACAATCTTTTCGGAGGCAAGGAACTCGTATGTGCACACTGTCACGGAGACATTATTGCCGTGCACGGTGAGGGGATGGGCAGTTGTGAGAAGTGCCACAAGACTGCGCCTGACGTCGTAGTGCCTATGAAATCAGCAGGCATGACGATTATGTGCCAGGCATGTCATGACTATGACGATGCTGCGAGCATACACGGAGACCTGTCTGACCCGCTCGGTTGCTACAAGTGTCACAGAACCGCACCGAACTCAACACCTACTGAGATCCCGCATAACCTGCATATTCCGCTCAATGTGGGATGTGACATGTGCCACCTTACGTCAGATGACAAGGTCATCATTCCGCTGTGCAGCAACTGCCACGATGCGGTGAACATACACCTGCTCTCGAAGATCGGGATCAGTACTGCCGGGGCGAAATGTGCGGTCTGTCATGGAACACCACCAGAGAAGGTTGTGAAAGAGACACCGACTGCCGTAGCAACGCAGGCAGAGGAAGGTCCGGTAGAGGAGGAGGCGACACCGGCTGGCAAGAGTATTCCCGGATTTGGGGTGCTGCTTGCTGTGACTGCGCTGGTCATTACGATGTACTGGCGAAGAAAAGATGAGTAGGCGTAATGCCTACTTTTTATTTTATTTTGGCGTATGGTGTTTTCCTTGTTTGCGAGGAGGAAATTCATTTTCAACGTCTTTCATAAGTTGTTCAGAACGACTTACCCCATAAATAGCGATCCTTGTCCCGAAGATTTAACTCACTTGGAGCCGCCTCCTCAACTGCTCGTTTGAATGCTTGATATTCGGTAACTACTCAGGTATGTTGATCGGTCTCCCGATTGCGATCCTGTATTTTCTGGCAAGAAAAATAACCGCAGAGGGCGCAGAGGAACGCAGAGCACTTAACCGTTTATTTCCCCTCTGCGCCTCTCCGCGTCCTCTGCGGTTAAATTCCCGGTTTGGTTACAATACCCCCATATCCCGGGTAGTCCCTGCATAGTGAAGTCCCATGATAGTGGTTTTAGGTACCTGAGTAGTTACGATATTCGTGCCACAGATTACGCGGATTACACGGATTTAACCAATCTAATCCCTCCTACAGCCGATGCTGATTTACCACAACCCGACCGGGCATGTTCATCATATCGACGCCCTCTCCGCAGGTTACCCGATGACATGCATATCAGGGACGCGCAGCGTCGGAACAACGATCCCTCCAACAGCACGGGGGTCTGCGCCGGCGCCATCGATATTTTTTAGCATATCAAAGATATTTCCGGCGATCATAAGCGATTTTATTGGTTTTTTTACCTCTCCATTCTCTACCAGAAAAGAATTTCTGGCTTCTATCGAGAAATCCCCTGAATACGGGTTTGCGGTGTGCGCACCGATCACCGAGTGGACGAGCACCCCATTCTGCGTCTCTGCGACTATATCGCTTGAAGGATACTCGATCACAAGATTGCGCACATCGATAGACGGTGTTGTACCGTACCCTGAGCGTATGGCGTTTCCTGTGCTCGCAAGGTCTGCCTTCCCTGCCGTGTACGCGTCGTGGAGGTGATTTTTGAGGATTCCGTCTTCGATTATGGCGGTCTTTTGGGAGGGGGTGCCCTCGTCATCGGTTTGCGATGTTCCGATCCCGCCAGTGCGCAATCCGTCGTCGCATATTGTAAGTTCGCCTACCGCAACCTCTGCCCCGACCTGAGAGAGCATCGACCTGCCTTTCTGCACGTTATCGGCACTCAGCGAGGGTATGAAAGTATATTCAAGGATGTCAGCGATCGCAAGCGGGCAGAACAGCACCGCAGTCCTCGCAGTCTCTATTTTTCCGCTGTGTAGTGATTGTTTTGCAAGTTCGCCTGCACGCTTCCCGATCTCGTACGTGTCGATGTCAAGGTTCCTTGAGATGTCGAACTCATAAGCAGTGGATATGCTTGACCCGTCCTTCACGATACACTCGATCGATGCGGCAATCGAGGTCCCCTCTTCGGTATGCTCGATTCCGTTTGTATTTACGATGTATCCGGTTCCTGTCGAGACTGCAAGCCCGCCCGACGTTGGAACTGCGCCTGCTGATGTAACGCCGCGAATCAGATCAGCAGCGAGTCGGGCGCATTCGGAGAGCTCAATCCCTGCAAGTTTCGGATCGAAGACGCCATGGACCGCGGGGTACGAGCCACGACGTGGGAGACTGCACCAGTTGGGGTCTGGCTGGGATGCCCGGGCTGACCGCACAGCAAGCAGAGCCGCTTCTCCGATGCTGTCCTCGCGATTTGTGCTCGAGAACCCGACAGCCCCTGAGACGATGGCACGGATGCCGATTCCTCGTGCGAACGATTCTCTGGCATACTCGATATGCTCAAGTTTGGTGTTGATGCTGACCGACCGATCTGTTACGCAGTACGCCTCGACTTCGTCGGCACCACTGCTGCGTGCATGCTCGATCGCCTGTGATGCGAGCGGGATCATTGAGGATCAGTCCCCAAAACAACCGACCCGCTCATCGAATACATCAAAGAGATATTTCTCTGCACGCTGCACGGTCTCGAGGTCGCCTCTGAGCACAATCATTGTCACATCGAAGGGTGCACCATCCTCGACCGATGCGCTGGAGGATTTGGTATGCGGTTCGAGATCAAACTCTGATACCAGCTCATGTATTAGGGTCACAGGAACACCCGGCGGGATTACGAGGTCGTACAAGCCCTCCTGTTCCTCTGCGAATTCCTCATCCGCTCCCAGCAAATCTTCAATTCCCAGTACTTTTTCGCTCAAATCAGATCACCATCATGCTATGCGTTTTCCTGCATCCGGTCCATACATCGCGTCGTATACCTCTTCGACGTGCATGACGATCCCAGCTTTCGCTGGCAGTACCTTACTCTTTGCATGAACCCATGCTTTCACATCCTCGTACACCGGACCTTTCGTCACGATCTCTGCCCTTCCCTTGACCTGAAACGACTTCTTGCCGTCATAACCAACGACCGAGACCTGTGGATTCGCTTTCAGGTTTTCTGCAGTCTTGTCAAAGAAGTTGTCTGCGATCTGGATCGTCTCGTCATCCACAATCCTTAGGAATCCAACAAAGATCACGTTTGGCTTGCCGTCCGGATTCGCGGTTGCAACCGGAACCGGGCTTTGCTTGTTTATAACTTCCTGTACCTCTGGTGGCATTTTGACCATATCAATCACCATCTTCGAATCTAACCGCCGTGGTATAAAGGTTTGTGTAGGGGGTTGTCGAGGGTTGTCAGGTTACGCCGTCTTCGGGCAGGGACGAGCCACAACACCCGAAACCAATAACCTCGCGGCAGGAAGATGTGGACGTAATGCAACTGGAAAGCCCAATCATACATGCAGAGATCAATTCCGGGATGAGCGTTGAAGATCTTGTCCACGCGCTCAGAGGATGCGGATTTGGCGCGGGAAGACTCGCGCAGGCGTGCGACATATACGAAGAGATGCTCAAAGACGACACCACAACGAAGTTCTTCGGGCTCGCCGGCGCGATGGTGCCTGCCGGGATGCGAAACATCGTATCAGGACTGATTCGTGACGGGCACATCGATGTCCTCGTCTCGACAGGCGCAAACCTCGTGCACGACATCATCGAATCGCTCGGACTCTCGCATTACAAGGGCAGCGATGTTGCTGACGACGATGCGCTCCATCGCGAGCAGATCGACCGGATATATGACGTGTATGTGCCAGATCATCACTTTTCCAGCCTGGAAGAGCATCTGCTCAGCGTCTTTCAGGATATGGATGACCAGATCTCGATTCGGGAGATGCTATCCAGGATCGGCAAGTCATTGGATGATCCAAATTCAATTCTTAGAGCAGCTTACGAGTGCGACGTTCCTATATACTGCCCTGCTATACAGGACTCGATGATCGGGCTACATGCGTGGCTGTACAGGCAGACAAACCGGTTAAATGTCGATGTATTTGCAGATGTCCATGAGTTCCTCGATATCTGCTTCGATGCCGAACGGTCGGGTGCGCTCTTCATCGGAGGCGGCGTTCCGAAGAATTTTATCCTGCAGGGAACGCTCATGACGTCGAAGGGTTTTGACTATGCGATCCAGTTGACGACCGACCGCCCCGAATCGGGAGGGCTTTCCGGCGCAACGCTTTCTGAGGCGAGATCATGGGGGAAGGTCAATGAGGACGCAAAGGCGGTCACGGTGTATGCGGATGCGACCATAGCGCTGCCAATTCTCGTTGCTGCGGTGCGGAGCAGAATTGCGTAATGGATAGCCGCGCCACAAATCACTTCTTTGCGGTACATTATTTATAGTACACTCTCAAGTATAATACTTATGAGTGTATTCATAGATCGCGAACGCGAATTATCACTCCTCGACAAAAGGTTTGACAGCAACAGATCTGAGTTTGTCATAATCTACGGCAGGCGAAGAATCGGAAAAAGTGAACTCATAAACCAATTCATAAAAAATAACGGCATCCGGCTTCTTGCGCGGGAGGAATCAAAGACACTCCAGCTACGGACATTTGCAGAAAAACTTGGAGACTTCTTTGACGACGAACTCCTGAGAAAGACGGAATTCACAGGATGGGACGGATTCTTCGAGTATCTATACAGAAAAGCCGATGAGCGGATAATCATAGCCATCGATGAGTTTCCATACCTTATCAAAGAAGATCCTGCGATTCCTTCCATTCTACAGGATTACTGGGACAACAAGCTCAAAGAAACAAAACTCTTCCTGATACTCTGCGGTTCAAGCATCTCGATGATGGAATCGAAGGTGATGGGTTACAAAAGTCCGCTTTATGGAAGAAGAACCGGGCAACTGCTCCTCAAGCAGATCCCATTTATTCACATACTGGATTACATCGGACGCTTTGAGCGAGCGGTAGAGTTTTATTCAGTCTTTGGTGGGACGCCTGCTTATATTATAGAGACTAACCCTGAAAAGGACGTTTTTACGAATATAGAAGATACTATTCTGAGAGAAGACTCGTTTCTGTACAGGGACGTTGAATTTGTGTTGAGGCAGGAATTAACAGAACCCAGATATTATTTTTCAATTCTCCAATCGATCGCAAAAGGCAATCACAGAATCGGATTGATAGCCAATGATACGGGTTTAAGCGTGAGTATAGTGAACAAATACTTATCAGTCTTAAGTGACTTGCAACTTGTCTACCGCATGTTACCTGTAACCGAAAGCTACAAAAGCAGGAAAGGAATGCATTTTCTCGCCGACAACATGTTTGATTTCTGGTTCAAGTTTGTATATCCCGACATGGAGGCGATAGAGAAAGGAAACGGGGCAATGGTTGCTCAAAACATAAAGCCACGGTTTAACCAGTACGTTGGTAGACATTTTGAGAGCATAGTTCAGGAGATCCTTGGAGTTCTGAATGAGCGAGAACTTCTGCCTTTCCGGTTTACCAGAGTCGGGAAGTGGTGGCACAAGGAAGAAGAGATCGATGTCGTAGCTTTAAACGAAAAAATTAAGAGTACAATCTTTTGCGAATGTAAATGGAGTGATAATGTCAATGTTAGTAAAATTATCAGGAAACTCCGGGAAAAGGCGGGGTTCGTCCCGGTCGAAAGCGAGAAGGAATATTATATGATCTTTGCGAAGAGTTTCAGGAATAAAAGAGACGAAGAGGATGTTATTCTGTATGATCTTGAGGATATGGAACGGCTGCTTATGGCGCAATAAGGGTTTTTTGCGGAAATGGACGGGAGGTTGCGCTGCCAGGGGGTCAAATCTGCGAGACTCTTTATTATTTTCCGGAAACGTCGGATTGTCTTATGCAAGCACAACTGCCGACTGCGGCGCGGAGCCGGCTTGCGTGACGCAATCGTACCCGGAGGAGCAGGAGCCACAACGTATTAAATACCCTCGCACCAAATTCACATCATCATGCTCTTGCCAGACGCTGTCACATTCTCCCGCAACGTCTTCCTGCCGATCACAAACGTCTGCCGGAACCAGTGCAGGTATTGCGGATTCAGGCGCGATCCAGCGCATCCCGAAGCGAACCTGATGACTGCGGACGAGGTGGAAAAGATACTCGATGCGGGCAGGCGGGCAGGATGCACCGAAGCCCTCTTCACGTTTGGGGAAATGCCAGAAGAGCATCCACTATTCAGGGAATGGATCGAGAATATCGGCTACTCAAGCATAATCGATTATCTGATCGACCTCTGCAAGATCGCGATTCGATCGGGGCTGCTTCCGCACAGCAATCCGGGTGTGATGGATATTCGAGATATCAGACGGCTAAAGCCGCTCAATGCAAGCATGGGGCTGATGCTCGAGACGACCGCAGCCGTCCCTGCACATGAAGGATCTGCCGGCAAGATTCCTTCCGAGCGGATCAGGACGATCGAGAACGCGGGAAAGTTAAGGGTGCCATTTACGACAGGACTTCTGATTGGGATTGGCGAAAGCAAGGAGGATCGTGTGCAGTCGCTTTCAATGATTGCGAACCTGCACACCCGGTACCGGCACATCCAGGAGGTGATCATCCAGCCGTTCGCGCCAAAACCAGAGACAGAGATGGCAGATTCACCGGAGCCAACGCACCAGGAGATGATGGAGACGGTATCGCTGGCACGAGAGATTCTGCCTGATGACATTGTAATACAGGTGCCTCCGAACCTCACCGGATTTTATGACCTGATCAAATGCGGAGCCTCCGATCTCGGCGGGATATCGCCGTACACCATCGACTGGATCAATCCGGAGGCGAAGTGGCCCCAGATATCCGAACTGGCAGGGAAACTCGGCGGGATCCGCCTCAGGGAGCGCCTCCCGATCTATCCGCAGTACATAAACGAGCGCTGGTACGAGCGCGGTTCGAGACTCGCAGACCTGATTGAACAGTATGCAGACAAGGAGGGATACCGGGATGAATAATGACGCGGACGTTATAGTGATCGGGGCAAGCCCGGCAGGCATAAGTGCAGCACTTGCTGCTTCTGCGCAGGATATTGATGTAATACTGATCGAGCGAAAAATCGGTATCGGCGATCCTCCGCATCCGGCAAACACGTTTTTCCAGGGGATGTTTGACAAAACAAGCGAGGTCGTCCATTCAGTGTATGTGACCCGGGAGATGACCGGCGCTGAGATCGTATCGCCAAGCGGCAGCAGGATAGCGGTCGATGCGCCCGGATACATCATCGACCGGAGAAAATTCGATGAATACCACGCCAGAGAGTTGATAGAGCAGAACGTGGATATCCACACGGGTGTTACCGCTCATAACATCATCAAAAAGGATAAAAAGATCCAGACCAGCACCTCTGACCGGACATTCACATCAGACATCGTGATAATCGCAGATGGCATCTCTTCCCAGTTGTCTGCGCTTGCCGGGCTGCATCCGACAAAGTATCCGCACGATATTGCATGGGCAATCGAAGCAGAAGTGGAAGCTGCCGGCATCGGCGAACCTGACTTCTTCGAGTACCATGTCGGGAGCATCGCTCCGGGATGGAAGGCGACATACTCGCCATGCGGCGGCGATCGTGCGAATCTCGGGGTGTTTGTGCGGAGGCACGGGCAGGACGTCTCCGGATTCTTTGACCTGTGGCTGGAGCGATTCAAGAAACAGAAGAACATATCCGATCTGAGGATCATCAGGAAGCACACAGGCGGCGATCCAATCGCAACCATTCCAGCCAAGATTGTGTCGGCAGGAATTATGGTCACCGGCGGCGCAGCAGGGCAGTCAGGAATCGGTTACGGGATGCGTGCAGGCGAGATCTGCGGATCGGTGGCGGCAAACGCGATCGCAGCATCGAAGACGTCTGTGAAGGTGTTATCCGAATACCCGCGCCTCTGGGGGAAGGAATTTGGAAGCGAGTACCGGCTCGGGCGGTCTGCCCTCGAAGCCCTGCGGAAGATGGGTGATACGGAGATCGACCGGCTGGTCGGCTTGTTTGCCGGCGAGGATGTTGGGCAGATCGTTGGAACCGGCTCACCTGCCTCAAAGGCGTTTCGTGTCATGCGGTTTATGCTGCGAAGAAAGCCAGTCTCCGCGCTTTCGTGCCTGCCAGCCATTATCAGGGCGGGAATCTGACTTCCCAGTATTCTAACTGTTTTTAGGTATTCCCAGTGAAAATTCGAAGAAGGTACCTTTTTATAGATACGCGGCAGAAGACCCCGCTACTTGTAATGCGCTCTTGCGGAACGCATCGACGGATCACTTCAGGTGATCCGTTATGTACCCGCGGACTGTGGGGAATTTAAGCATGTGGAGATGGTTGCATGAGAAGCCGCAAGGAAGCAGGAAGCCCCGTTACTTGTAGCGGGGAGGAAGTCACGAAGACCTTTGTTTCGATGCAAGGATCATGGAACACCGGGATCTTTCCTGCATTCCCCGCGTGCAACGATCACGGATACGCCCCTTGCAGCAAGTCTCTCCCGGATCAACTGCTCGATTACCTGACCGCCCGCTGCCTCATCGATCGTGGTGACATCGCTGCAACATGTACGGACGATCCGCTCCGGATCCGGTACCTTCTGCCCCCCGGTCATCGCTGAAACCCTGTTTGCCAGAACTATCACCAGAACGGCTCTCTGGTTAAATTCCGCATCGATAAGCGCCTGCAACCCGGAATGGACGAGCCCGAAATCGCCTATGATGGCGATGCTCTTCGCAGGCATCCCTGAGGCGATCGCGATCGCACCGCCGAGCGCGTAAGCGATGTCCACAATCCCGGTCGGCGCAGTCCGTATCGAGCATCCCATATCCCCGGCGATCAGCAGGCTGCTGTTCTTCTTGATCGCTCTAACCGCCTCGTATACCGGTCTGAACGGACAGTCCTCACAGATGTCCCGGGAGTATCCTCGGTTTTTCAGCGTCTCCGGAATGGTGTCGAGAGTGATCTCGTTTTTATCCATATTCTCGATCGCAAATAGGATATCCTCTTCTGTCAGACCCCCGTATGGCAGATGTCCTGACCGCCTTCCGAGAATATTGCAAGTTCCGGTTCTGAGTTGACTCTCGATCACCGGCTCAGTCTCCTCAACGACGAGGACGCGCCGGCTCCCGATAAAATCTGCTATCCGCTTCACCGGCAATGGACTTACAAACGATAGCGAGATATGTGGCATCTCGATTCCTTTCCGGCGCATGACCGATACGACGATCATCGAAGCGTAGCCGGATGAGATGATGCACATCTGCCCATCTCCGGATCCAGCTCCTTCATGGTAACGGTTGAGATGTGATCTTCCGGACAGATCCTCGATCAACGGATACGCATCCCTGTGAAACAACTGGTGCCTGCCATGCATCGAATATTCCCAGATCGATCGGTCGAACGGTTCTGGCATGTTCAGCGTCTGCACATTCCCTTCCACGCACCCCGATCTGAGCACACGATCCGTCACCCGGACGATCACCGGCGTGCGCACGGTCTCACTGATGCGGTATGCTTCAAAGATCGCATCGTGCAGGTTCGTAGGGTTCGGATCGAGTACTGGAACCTCTGCGATTAAGCCCCAGTACCTGGAATCCTGCTCGTTCTGGGATGCCACCGCCATTGGGTCGTCTCCAGCGATGATCACGATCCCTGCGCCGATCCTGTGCGTGCTTGCTGTGATGAGCGGATCTGACAGAAGATTCATGCCGACATGCTTCACGATCGTCATCGACCGGCTGCCAGACGCGGACGCTCCGAGCGCGATCTCGAGCGCAACCTTCTCGTTGATGCACCACTTTGCATCCGCCTCTGCTATCAGGAGCTCTGCAAGTTCGGTTACCGGATACCCTGGCACGCACGTAATGCTTCTGACATCGCATTCACGGACTGCTGATGCGATTTTATCGATGCAAAAGATTGCTTCAGTCATGGTTTGTGGGGCGTTTTGGTGGTTGGCGGGCGGTCTGCTGAAGACTTTTTAATTTATTCTGTTGTGGTCGAATTGATCCCACACAAGCGGTAAAAGCCACTGGATTTAACCACAGAGGACACGGAGAGCACAGAGTTTTTAAATCGATCCTCTGTGTCCCTCTGCGCGCTCTGTGGTTTTCCGAACTCATTCCAGAAGATAATAAAAGGTCTCATTGGGATGGGCGATGGGCGATCTACGGGGCAACGTGTATCTGCATCATGCATAAGCATCTGTTAAGTGCGATTCCCAAAAAAATCCTGCGTGATATCCAAATCCGATCTAACCCTTCACAAAGGGATTGTGAATCAGCGCCTCGATCCCTGGAAGCGTGCGCCCGGATAGGAAATCGATGCACGCACCGCCGCCTGTGCTGATATGCGAGATCTTTGACTCGATGCCGAGGGTGTACGCCTCTGCTGCGATGTGTCCGCCTCCGATTATTGAAAATTTCGATTTTGTTTCTGCAAGGATGAGCTCCCTTGTTCCGAGTGCGAAAGCATCCTTTTCGAAGATGCCGGCAGGTCCGTTCATGATCACGGTCTCTGCGTTCTTGATCTTCTCTGAAAACGAAACCGCGGTCTCAATTCCGATGTCATTGATCAAGAGGTCGGTCGGCAGTTCGGATACCGGTATCTCGACACGCTTATCAGGATCATCGTGGCTGGCGCCCGCGAGATCTATGGGCAGCTCGATCTTGTCGCCGTATTCTGTAAGCAGTTCGTGCGCCCGTCCGATCTGCGTGGTACAGCCGAGCGATTCTATAAAATCGATATTCTTATCACCGAGATCGGCGCCGCTTGCAGCAAGGAACACGTTCGCGACAAGCCCGGTTACGAGAATCGCATCCACTTCGTCACGCGCGGCAACGTTCTCTATGACCTCGATCGAGTCGTTCGCCTTGACGCCGCCGAGAACGTAGACCGTTCCCTTCTTTGAAAGCCCCCTGCTCAGTGATTTGATCTCCTTCTCCATCAGACGTCCGGCAACCGGTTGCAGAACATGAGTAAACCCGACAACAGAGAGCTGCGATCTATGCGAGACCGCGAACGCATCGTTCACGAACATATCTGCGTGCGGAGCAAGTCTTTTTACCATGCATGTTCTTGCATGTTCGGCAGGGGATCTGGAGAGCGTCTCTTCCGAATAGAACCGCACATTTTCAAGCAGGATGATATCGCCGCATTCCATAGACCGGATCGTGTCTATCGCGTGTGATCCGAATATATCGTCCACATACGTAACCGTCCGCTTGCACAGGCGCTCCAGACGCTGCGCATGTGCCTTCATGGTCGTGAAATCAATCTTCCCGGGTCTGCTCTGATGCGCGAGCAACACGACCTTCGAATCGATAAGATCGTTTAAGGTCGGCAGATGGCTTTTAAATCGAGAATCATCCAGGATCGTCCCATCCGGAGACATCGGCGAGTTCAGATCGACCCGTACAAGCAGGGTCTTTCCGGTTGTGGATACATCGTCAAGAGTCAGATAGCTCGTGGATGTCATACATGGATATTTTGTGCTAACCCCTATTAACATTTTATAGCCCGGAAGCCAATACCATGCATGTGTTCGATATCATACTCAGCGTCATACTCACCGCACTCTGGCTGATGCTGCCCGCGTATCTACCAAATCCATGTGCCGCGTTATTCGGGCGCGGTGCCGCAATCGATTCCGGCAGGAATTTCGCCGATGGGCGAAGGATACTTGGTGACGGGAAGACTTACATTGGATTCTTTGCCGGGACCGTGGCGGGAATCGGGATCGGGGTGGTTCAGATGCTGATTGCACCGTACACACCCATACCGTTTCCAAAATTCACGCTTGCAGTGATTCTCTGCCTCTCGATCGGTTCGCTGCTCGGCGATCTCGGAATGAGTTTTGTGAAGCGGAGACTCGGTCTTGCGCGCGGTGCTCCGTTTCCGATCGCAGACCAGCTGGACTTTGTAGCTGGTGCCTGGATACTGACGTATCTTTTCGAGCGGGAATGGTTCCTCTCGAACTTTACAACATGGATTGTGGTGACAATCCTGATCATTACCCCGATTATGCATCTGGCAACCAATATAATCGGATACAAACTCGGAAAAAAGGATGTGCCATGGTGAGTCCGGTTCATAAATATCAGGGCGCAATCGCTATAACCTGCGCGAATGCTCCGGATGTAATGCGGGCGCTTGCTCCTGATAACCTCTCGAATATGAAGATGGAGAGCAGTGACGCAACGTTGACGATCGAGGTGTCGGCGCCGAGACTTGGAACGCTGATCAACACGGTCGATGATCTGCTGATGAATGCAAAGATAGCTTTGGATCTGGCTGACGTATCCGCTTCGGATTAAGTGGTAAACGAGACACTATCTAAAAAACGATTTTTTCACAAAAAAATCGAGTAAAAACTGCCCTTCGGGTGGAGCTGGCGATATACTTTTTCGTAAATAAAAAATTGGTTAGTTGTGATAATTATTTTAGATGCAGATTTCACAAATTTACGCAGATGTTGCCTTGAATCAGTGGAATCCGTGTTAATATGTGGATGATATGGCTTTTAGCCACAGACTAACACTGATGAACGCAGACTCTATGTTTTTAGGTACATTTTTCGTAACTACTCAGGTACCTAAACCACTATCGGGGGACTTCACTGTGTAGGAACTACCGGGACATGGGGCGTACTGTAGCCAAACAGGGAATTTAACCGCAGAGTGCGCAGAGGGGCGCGGAGGAGGAATAACGGGCTAACCGCTCTGCGTTTCTCTGCGCCCTCCGCGGTTATTTTTCTTGCCAGAAAGTACAGAATCGCAATAGAGCGACCAATCAACATACCTGAGTAGTTACCATTTTTCAGAAATACCGGAGATGGGTTTTATCATACTTTTTGAAGTGGATGCCGAAGCATCTCCATCGCTTCTTCCACCCGCTCACACCGTGAATCGAGCAGAGCAGCATCCTCCTGCAACTTTTCCTCAAATACCAGAGTCACCCGCATCACATCATCAGGAGCAGGACCGCCACTTCCGCGGGTGCGGATGCTTGCCACCGGATCGAGCGCATCCGAGATCGCATCTTCGTCGAGACCGAGATCGCTCATGCGCTTGCCTGCAAGCGATAGCCCGATCTCATCGATCGCAGCGAGCGATGGTTGACTACCCGCCCGTGCAAGCGTCCCAACGATCTGGTGAGCCGTCCGAAACGAGATCCCGCACGACCTGACAAGTGTGTCCGCAAGTTCGGTTGCCATGGCAAATCCCGCTGTTGCCTGCCGCAGAAGATTTTCCATGTGTACCTCCATCGTATCGATCATCCCGGCGGTCATGCGGATGCTTGCAAGCGTATCGGAGACCGCGCTCCAGAGATGAGGGGTCGCCTCCTGCAGATCGCGGTTGTAACTCTGTGGAAGCGCTTTTGTGATTCCGAGGATGCCGACAGCGGCAGCGATCACACTGCCTGCCTTCCCGCGCACCAGTTCGGCAACGTCAGGATTCTTCTTCTGCGGCATGATCGAGGAAGTGGAAGCATACCGGTCATCGATCGTGACAAAATCAAACTCGGATGTGGACCAGAGGATCAGTTCTGATGCGATGCGACTCAGATCGGTCATGAGAAGCGCAGACGCGGAAACTGACTCGATTGAAAAATCGCGTGCGCTCACAGCATCCATCGAGTTCTCGATAACGCCATCGAAGCCGAGCAACTCCGAAGTCCGCGCCCGGTTTATTGGAAAGCCTGTCCCTGCGAACGCAGCAGCACCAAGCGGGCTTTTATTCGTACGCGCGTACGCGCCGCTCAGCCGCTCAAAATCCCGCTCAAGCGCGCCTGCATGAGCGAGCAGGTGGTGCGCAAGTGTCGTCGGCTGGGCGTGCTGGGTGTGCGTGAACCCGGGCATCAGTGTCTCGATGTGCTCCTTCGCGCACGTTATCAGGACCTGCCTGAGCCGGATCAGTTCGCGCATCATGAGCAGCAACTCATCGCGCAGGCGCACGCGGATGCAGGTCGCCACCTCATCGTTCCGGCTGCGTCCGGTGTGCATGTACCCGCCCACATCCTCGCCGATCATCTCGATCAATCTCGCCTCGATCGCAGCATGGATATCCTCTTCTATCGGAAGCGCGGAGATGCCAGCATCCTGTATCCTATCGAGTGCAGGGAGTATGAGAGAAGAGATTTCCTCCGTGACGATGCCTTCTTCTGTAAGCATCACGACATGCGCACGGTCTACGGCAAGATCTGCATCAAATATCCATCGGTCAGCAGCAAGAGAGGATGTGAACGCCAGAACATCCTCCGGCTGTGAAGAAAGGCGAGCTTTACGCATAAATGCGCCGATCGGGAATCGAACCCGAGTTCGAGCGTTGGCAACGCCCGGTGATAACCGCTACACTATCGGCGCGTGAGGATGCCGTGACCCGGATTTGAACCGGGGACAACTGCCTCTTCAGGGCAGCGCTCTCCCGGACTGAGCTATCACGGCACAGCCGTCTGTTGCTGGTTGATGGGCCCGCTGCGATTCGAACGCAGGACCTCACGGTTTCTGTTCATAGCAAACGGTGTTTGCAAGTATTATCAGCCGTGCGCTCCACCTGGCTAAGCTACGGGCCCGATCGATAGATATGGTGAACTGTATTGTATTTTAATATATCCCTCGACAACTTACCCGCGCCACGTTCGGATATCTTCTGCAGCATCTTAAAGCGAGGCGCAACAGACCGGCAGCATCAAAAAATTTTAAACCAGATAGATTGGATTGATATGAAGAGATGACGATCCGAACCAGAAAGTTCTACGACTTCAGCATCCACACCGCGCCCGAGTGCAGCGACTCACCAGAAGCGATGGCAGGGATCGCATCCGGATACGGCTACGCGGGAATCGCGATCACGAATCACACACCGCACCAGCCGCAGAAACCGCAGAAACCGCAGATGACAGATCATCCCGGAATTGCGGTCTATTCGGGAATCGAGATCGTCGCAAAGAACCCGCACCACCTGATGCAGATGATCCGGAAGCATCGCGCAAAGGTGCGCGTGCTTTCTGTGCACGGTGGAAACGAGAAGATCAACCGTGCAGCAGTCGAGAGCCGCGCTGTCGATATCCTATCGCATCCTGCCGAGCGGCTGAATCATGTGCTCATGCGGTTTGCATCCGAGAACCGGGTGGCGATCGAGTTCAATCTCGATTCGATCATCAAGATGCGCGGAAGGGCGCGGGTTCGAGCGCTCACGAATTTCAGGCACAATCTCAAGCTTGCACGCAAGTATGGTGCGCCGATGATCCTTGCGAGCAATGCGCAGTCGATATACGACCTCCGGGCTCCCCGGGAGATGATCGCGCTTGGAACGATCTTTGGGATGACAGAGGACGAAGCGATCGCAGCGCTCAGCACGGTTCCCAAGGAGATCATCAGGCGGGGAAGCGAGAACTGGGTTATGGAAGGGGTCTGGGTCGTTACGGAAGATTAACCCCATCCCCTTCTCCGGCGCAATAGACTATTTCTGGGCAGTCAGGCATCCTCGAACCATGCAATCATCGTCCTGACACCTTCCTCGAACCCGACCTTCGGTTCAAAGCCCAGATCCTTGATCCGAGTGATATCCGCGTACAGCGTGTTCACATCGCCCGCCCATGTCCTGCCGCCGTACCGTATCTCGGCTTCCGGCGATATGATCGAGACCATCAACTCGGCGAGATGCTTAATCGACGTCGGGCTTCCGCCGGCGGCATTGTACACACCCTCGCCGCGCTCTGCAACCAGCATAAAGGCATCTGCCATGTCAGAGACGTAGCAGTAATCCCTGATCTGCTCGCCTGTGCCGAGAACCTCGAGCAGTAACGGGTTTGCTCGCAGCTTCTGTATGAAATCGTACATCACGTATCTCGGCTGCCTCGTCCCGTAGGTGTTAAATATCCGTATCGCGGAAAACGCAAGTCCGTAAGTCTCCTTAAACGCGAACCCGTACCGTTCGCCTGCAAGCTTCGATGCCCCATACGGCGATATTGGATGGAGCGGATGGTTTTCGTCGATTGGGGTGTAGACTGGTTCGCCATAGACCGCGGCAGTGGATGCGTACACCACCTTTGCGACATCCGAATCGAGAGACGCTGTCAGGACGTTAAACGTGCCAAGCGCGTTCGCGTCAAAGTCGTATCTCGGTTTCTCCACAGAATTCGGCACAGATGCGTTCGCGCCGATATGGAAGATCAGGTCGATCCCTGCATCATCAATCGTCTTTTTGAGCAGGTCAAAATCACTGAGATCCCCGTTTACGAATATTGCATTCTCTGGCAGGTTCTTCTTCTTTCCTGTACTGAGATTGTCAAGCACGGTTACTGTGCATCCGCTTGCAAGCTTCTCTGCGAGATGGCTGCCGATGAAACCCGCGCCGCCGGTCACCAGAACGTTTCTCCCTTCGATCATAATCTGACTCCGTCGTCACTGTTTTAACTTTTCCTGATAGCGTGGGATGTCGATCTATCCGGTGCTCTGGTTCTGACCTGCGTGTTTTCAGACATTCGAAACCTGAAGGTCATCCGCGGGTGTTTGACTGGTAAGCTCCTAAAACTCAAGATATGGCGACTGCGAGAGCACAGCGATGCCATCATCTGATAGTTGCAGCACGCGCACCTGATTGATGGTGGCTGAGCCGCGGTGTTTCTCCACATGAACCGAGCGCTGGAGATTGTTTCCGACACGCACCATGCCAAGATTGGTGATCGAATCGGAACTGTATGTGATAATCTCATCCACACCATAGATCGTGCCGCTTGTGACGATGCATGTGGCAGGAGCCCTTCGCAGGACGCCAAAGACATCATCGACCATACTCTTCAGCCTATATCTCGATTCTATAGCCAGGAATATGGCTTCCAGTGAATCGATGAATATCAAATCCGGATTTACATTCTTTATCTTGCTTTCAAGCAACTTCTTAAAACTCTTGATCAGTTCATCAGGCGAGATCTCCACGGTCTTCTGTAGCCGCAGACTCGGATCTGCGATATCGACGAAGATGACTTTACCTTCTTCCTCGAGTTTCCAGAAATCCCAGCCAAACGACGTGTACCATTCCCTCTTTATGTATTCAGCCTCTTCTGAAGTGAGGACGATCATCCCGGTCTTGCCTTCCTTTACACCGTTATATACGAACTCCCCTCCGAAAGCCGTCTTGCCTGTTCCGGACCCGCCGATGACAACATTCACAGATTCCTTGAAAAAGCCGCCTCCAAGCAGTTCATCGTATCCGGGTATGCCGGTCTCCATCCGTTCCATCTTTCGCTTATCATCCATTGTGATCACCACATCTTGATTTGTGCTGCTTGTTGAAATATCTTTTCATGGACACCCCTTCAACCGGTAGATTCTAACCGATCCGATGTAGACGCACTCGAAATAATCCTCGTTCTCGAACTTGTCCAGACCTCCGCTCCCGCCATACCGTTCGCGTTCGGTAGCACCGATGCAGATGTAACTGACATTATATTTATCCAGCAGATCGACCGCAAGAGGTACGTCATGAGTGTTGTAGATAGTATCAGCGTCTTTTACCATTCGTCCTATCTCATCCCAACCGCGCCCCCACATAATTTCATGCCATCTCCATCCGATGAGGGTCGGTAAGCCAGTGAATGCAGAGACCCTCGAATCGGTGGAGTAACTATTCCCGCCCGGCGCTTCCAGAATGACTGGCGTTCCTGTAATCTCCCTGCGGATCCACGATATCGCCAGATACTCGCCCCTGTCAGACAGATTCAGATACGCAGTCCCGTCAAGCGATCGCGGATTGTGATCGAGCGATATCCTCTCGGCTGTGATGGTGAGTGAACAGATACCACAGGAGGCGAAGAGTATGCAGAAGAAGACGATCCAGATCGTTTTATTCCTGCTGCCGGTATGTTTTAGCAATGATATACTCCTGTACAGGCAGTATCCGGCTGCGATGCCCCATAGAATCCAGATCTGCAAATACAACTTAAATACCGTGTTCATACGCTCGTTCGGGGCACTAAAATGATCATCGAGGTAGAATATCTCGCAGAAGATTGCAAGCAGCGAGCCTGCCAGTACAAGAACCATGACGAAGCGATCGCTTTTTTTATCCTCGTGAAATAGGAGATATATGCAGAGCAGGGCAAGCGGGATGGTGATGACCAGCGTCTGGAAGAAGATCAGGGAGAGCGCGGCTATCGGGATCAGGGCAATCACACACCTCCTGTCAAGATCCGAATGCAAGAACAGGAATGAGAATATCAGAAATAGGAAGAGCGCGAATATCTCTATGAACTCGATCAGCAGTGTATGTTGATATACGATCCCAATTCCGGATCCGGATGCGCCTGCTCCCTGAAAATCCATGTAAAACGGCATGAAAAGGAGAACGCTCAGAATGGCAACGGTTGCAATCGGAACCAGCGCATTCTTAATAGACGCGGCGTGGTACTGCTGGACCAGGACGATTGATGCGAAGATGATCAGATACGTCGGATAGTCCCACGCATTCACCGGAAAGAGCACGCCGAGTGCAAGCGCGGACAGGATTGTTCCCGCGAGGATATGGACTGCACCCTTCCCATATATCCGCATCCCGCTTTCGTCATATCTGTGGATGTTTAACATCAGCACGAGCAGAAGCAACTGAAACGGGATCGAGATGACATGCGGGTGCAGATCGCCGAAAGTGAAACTGAAGTACGGGAACTCGTTGATCGTGTCCGGTATAATCCTCGTGGACTCCCATAGCCCGAAGATGTGTTCGTGGCTGGCGGTCTGGAGATTAAGGAAGCGCGCCGCCACATCAAATACGATGTGTGCGTTTGCGATGAAGATAACAAAGGTCATCGTCAATACCCCGTACCCAATCTTCTTTGTCAGGTCATACCCGATGCCAAAGGCAGCGTTCGCCGCAAGCGCTGCGAACGTGACCAGTCCGAGATTGTACGTGACGCCGGTTGCGATTCCGGATATCTTGCTCGGTACAGCTACGGTCAGGTATCCGAAATAATAATAGAAATCCAGCAACCCGCCTGAGAACCACGGATCATACGGCGGGAATTGGCTGCTCCGCATGACTGCATTTAAGAATGCGAAGTCCATGAACTTCTCGCCAAAGTCCGTGATCTCGGGACTGTACACTCGTATCGCCAGAAAAACGGTGAAAGCTGCGAAGAAGACGATTTCGCTCCGAATGATCACGTCTCTTCTAACGTGCAGGCAGCTTTTGTCGTATATGATGCAGAACAATGACAAGGAACAGAGAATCGCAAGAGCGAGCAGGACTGTGACCCTGCTGAAGGATAGCGGATATGAGAGGATCCATGTGAGGTACGAGAGTAGCAGGATGCCTGCAATCTTTGATATGCAGTATCCGCGGTCAGAGAGATTTTTGCAGACCATCGAGACGATCGGGAATGCTGCCGTGCCGATTGCGAGGATCAGCGCATACCAGACGAGTATCTCGGTCAACATGTAATCTTATATGGCATGGCGGTGAATATCAACACATGCCTATCGTGGAGTCGAGCACTGAACTTGCAATACGGTTCGTGATTGAATTGTTCTGGATCTATGCGTGTATCTATGCGGTTCGATCGACAAAACTGCTATACTGGAGGCAGTGCTGGTACATCGTTCTGCTTGGCTGCCTGATACATACCACATATATCGTGGTCGTGCTTGCTGAGATTCAGTACGCCGATGTGCTTTCCGGAATACTTCGGAACCTCGGGATGGGGGTCGTTGCCGTCGGAATACTGATGCTTGCAAAGAGGACGAAAGAGATTATGGGATAGGTGAGATGCCAACCAGAGCAGATATCTTAATCGAAGCGCTGCCATACATCCAGGAGTTCGCGGACTCGACCATAGTGATCAAGATCGGGGGCAATGCGATCGTTGAGCCGACGATCCTCGATGACATCGTCCGCGACGTGATCCTTTTGCAGCACATCGGAATCCATCCGGTCATCGTGCACGGCGGCGGTCCTGAGATTTCAGAGAAGATGGAGCGCCTCGGCAAGAGACCCGAATTCGCAGGCGGCTTACGCATAACAGATGACGATACCCTTGAAATCACGCGCATGGTGCTTGTCGGGAACGTGAACACGAGAATCGTCTCGCTCATCGGCAGGTACGGAGGCAAGGGCATCGGGCTTTCAGGGAAGGACGGGAGACTGATCCTTGCCAGGAAGAAGGCGCCGGTGATCGTTCCGGGAACCAGCGACGAGGTCGATCTCGGCTGGGTCGGCGAGACCGAGATCATCAATCCTGAGATCCTGACGATCACATCAGGGCACGGATACATCCCTGTGATCGCACCGATTGCTGTAGATCTCGCTGGAAACAGTCTGAACCTGAATGCGGATACGGTATCAGGAGATATCGCTGCTGCCCTCTCTGCAAAGAAACTGATTCTGCTAACGGACGTGGTAGGGGT
The DNA here is from genome assembly GCA_034658575.1 of Methanobacteriota archaeon. Lineage (GTDB taxonomy): Archaea > Halobacteriota > Methanosarcinia > Methanosarcinales > Methanogasteraceae > Methanogaster_A. The sequence continues at coordinate 1,313 of JAYEFK010000093.1, read as the reverse complement.
GCTCTCTGATCCGTCTGATGCGGATACGCTTATAATGGATCGCCAGGGGGAATCCATCGATACCACTGCCCATAAGGGCGGGGTACTGTCGCATATCTCCGCGTCAGAGGTGGACGACCTGATCGAGAACGGCACGATTCAGGGTGGGATGATCCCAAAGATCCGCGGCGGTGTCTGCGCGATCCGCGGCGGTGTCTCGAAGGTGCACATCATCGATGGTAGCAAGCCGCATTCGCTCTTGCTTGAACTGCTCACCGACGAGGGCATCGGCACGATGGTGGAGTGAGGATGTGTCTATTTTTGGGACAGTTTTCAATCGCGAAGACTGCTGAAGCCGGATGTCTGCTCGATTCGCCCATCCGCGATTCTCCAACCGAAGATGGAAAATCTTGCTGCGGTCGAGTTGCTCAGGATGAAATCAGTTAATCCCCTGCGTGAGATATATTACTGGAAGGATTACCAGCACAGAGAGGTGGATTTCGTTTTGAAAAGCGGTTTAAGGATAGAACAACTGATTCAGGTGACGTACGCCGGAAGCAGAGAAGATATCGCGGCAAGAGAGATCAAAGCACTTACAAAAGCAGCACAAGAACTGCAATGCGATGATCTGCTCGTGATCACGTGAGATTATGAATCAGACGATGGAACGATCAGATTATCACCACTGTGGAAGTGGTTATTATACCATAATATAACAATACCTGAATCAAGGTTAACAAATGGAGATACCAACCATACCAGAACCTGAAAAAGAGAAGATCTTCACCAGGATGTGGGTGGGACAACTGGCCGGCGCGACCGGCTTTATCATGCAGAAACTCGGGACCGATGTGCTCGAAGAGTATAACGACCTAATCGTGGATTAATCTGCAGCGCAGTTGAGAGCGATGGGAGTTGAAAGCCCGGTGGACTTTGCGATCTCGCAGGCGGTCTACTGTGCAAACATCTTCGGAAGCGATGTCGATGTCATACCAGAGGCGGACGGGAGTGCCACACTGGATATCAAGGAGTGCGCCAATCTGAGAACCGCGCTTGAATTCGCAGGGATGGGCATGCCGATAACGAAGGAGCAGTTCTGCGGCGACTGCATAAACGGCTATTTCAAGAGAGTTGCCAAACGTTTGGGGATGAAACTGACCGCGGAATTCACTGAAATCGGATGCAGTATGAGTATCAAGTAAACCCTCTACACCCCAAGCTTCTTCATCATCTTTTGCACATTAAACCGCCCGCCGCGCAACCCCTTCATCGCCTTCTGCATCATCCGGTGATACTTCAGCAGTTCCCGCACATCCTCAATCCGTGTGCCAGAG
>JAYEFK010000092.1:0-8380 GCA_034658575.1 Methanobacteriota archaeon | reverse complement strand
AAACACGCGTACCACTGATCGCCATCGCGCAGGATTGTGCAGGTCTTGATCTTTCCGGCAATTTCCCGGTGCACAAACATCCGGATCGTTCCAATCTTAGAGAGCTTCAGTTTGCCGTCATCCAGTATCTTAAATCCGGATTGTGGATAGGTGAAGCTGTCGTAGCGGTTTCTACCCTGAAACCGTGGGTATCCGGGTTCCTCACCGTTTTTCACGCGCCTGAAAAAGTTCCGGAACGCCTTATCAAGTCTGCGAATCACATCCTGCGCAACCTGTGAGTATAGGTCGAGATTCAGGTATTTCAACTGCCCTGCTTGCTGGTTGTAGTTCAATCCGATTCCGCACCGATCATAAGCATTCTTACGGTCTGCAAGCAGCTCATTGTACAGATACCTGCATACGTTCAACCAGTGTAACAGGATTATTGTTTGTTTTTTGGTTGGATACATCCGGTATTTGAAAGTACGTCTTGGCACAATACTTATATTAGTTGAAAGAGCATATATAGTTTATGGAAGCCAAAACAACCAGTCTGCGGCATTCATCCCCGCTACAAGTAGCGGGGTCTTCTGCCGCGTATTTATAAATGTTTCCGATCGACGATCGGTGGAGTCTGTGAAGCGTGAAACGCACCTCCACGACTCCAAGATCATCGCCTCTGGTTGACCCCTGCATGCATCGATCCAGTCGCGGGAAATCGGCGACATACTGCCTATGATCGCGCCTGCCATGCCCGCGATGGTGTCGGCATCGCCGCCAAGATTCACTGCCGCGAGAACAGCACTTCTGAAATCGTGATGCTTCGAGATGATCGCAAAGACCGCGGGCACAGCTTCCTCCGTCTCGATCCCGCATCCGATTATGTCAATGGCGTCTTCGAGCGAGCCCTCTGATGCAAGCGAGACCGCCTCCAGAATAAGGGATGCAAGATCTGCGGATACTTCGCGGGCGCCATGCACGCCAGCGCGTATCACCGTCCCGATATCCGCACCAGCGATTGCCTTGGACACGGCGCACGCAACCGCACATGCGCCAGCGATCGCAACCGGTGCACCGTGCGTCGCAAGCGAGGATTCGATGGCGTTTGGGATGACCAGATCCGCTGGAAATAGCCATGCGATCGCAGGAGCGCGCATTGCCGCGCCATCGGTTGTTCCTGTGGTCGGCGTGAAATCGGGATCCTCTGCAAGTCCGAATAGCGCTTGAGCCGTGGTCGGACCCATTCTTGGTATGCGCGCACGGTTCCCGAGGAAGGTCTGTGCGATATGCCGGCGGTCCGCCCGCCCTGTCTCGCAGATCGACCGCACAACGAGATGCGTCATGATCGTATCGTCGGTGATCGATGGCGGGCTTATGAAACCTGTGATGGTGTGGTGCTGCGTTGCGATCTCTTCGCGGGTGAGCCCCTCAACAGGCTCGCCGAGCATGTCGCCGATTGCCTGCCCGTACATCGAGTTCAAGATTTTCATGAATAAAATGGTGACGTTGGTTTGTAATCCACATCTTATGACGGGATGCTTGTGTGTTGGTTCTCAACACAGCAGTGGAAAACCAACGTCATCAGGTTTGGCGCATAGCTCCAATATAACCTTTGTGGATGAATCAGTGCCTCATACCTGCGCACATAGCAAACACACATCAAGAATGCCCCGTCTGGGTGCGAGCGAAGAGCGTTAATATCGATGCCTGCAAGAACTGGTACGCATGAACCAGCAGATAGCAGCCGGCGCAGAAGCCGTGATCGAGCGATCAGGTGGCAAGGTCATCAAGCGGAGAGTCTCGAAGAACTACCGCATCCCAGAGCTTGATACGCGAATCAGGGCAGCGAGAACCCGAAGCGAGGCGAAACTCATATCAGAGGCGCGCAGGTGCGGGATCCCGACACCGATCATCTACGATGTCGATACAGCCGAGCACACAATCGAGATGGAGTTTATAGAGGGTCCGCGGATGAAGGATGTGCTCGATCTCGGCATGAGCGAGCGTATCGGTGAACTTGTCGGACGGCTGCACGGTTGCGGGATCATTCACGGCGATCTCACGACCTCGAATCTCATCCTGCACAACGGCAATGGAGACGGTGATGGCGGTGACCGGATATATTTCATCGACTTCGGGCTCGGCTATTTCGAGAAGAGTGTGGAGGCGCAGGGCGTCGATGTGCATGTACTCTTCCAGACGTTTGTGAGCACGCACGGTGAATCGGGTCTTGAAGAGGCGTTCTCTTCCGGATACAGGCGGACGTTCCCGGATGCCGATCAGGTGCTTAGCCGTGTACGCGAGATCGAGGCGCGGGGGAGGTATCTGTGATTCCGCAATTATATCCGTACGCCAGTCTTCTTAAACTCTCTCTCGCTGAATAAAATAATATAATCAGAGATGCCGGTAGCTCGTGAGATATCGTGGGCGGTACGCTCGCATTCCTCCCTTGTGTGGGCATGGATCATCGCGTACAGGTTATAGTCCCATTCCGGGTATCTTGTGCGCTCGTAGCAGTGCGTTACCTCGCCAAACCCGGTCATCACGGCTCCGACCTCCTCGACGCGGTCGTCAGGGACGTTCCAGACGCACATCGCATTCGCAACGATCCCGAGCACGCGATGCCCGATCGATGCCCCGAACCTGCGGATGATGCCGCTTTCCATGAGCGCCTCGATTCTGTCGATGACCTCTGCCTCAGGAATCGCAAGTTCAAGCGCAATCTCCTTGAAAGGCTCCGGCACGAGATCGATCCCGTCCTGTGTCATTTTTATCAGTTTCAGATCAAGATCGTCCATCTTTCTCACCTCTCTCCTCGCATCACACCTCACACCTCAAACTTCACCCCGATCTTGAAGAGCCGTGTGACAGGAAGCTCGAGGAACGGGTATCCAAATGCTTTAATTTCGCTGATCATCTCGTGCAATCGCTCCTTACTGCGTGCAGAAACCGTAAACCAGATGTTATACGCACCAGGGCGCAGGTAATTGTGCGACACCTCCTCAAAATCGTTGATCTCTGATGCAACACCGTCGATCGCATCTTCTGGCACCTGCATCGCAATAAGCGTGCTTGCGCCTCCGATTCCTTTCGTATTTAGAATGGGTCCGATTCTCCGGATTACGCCGATATCCGTGAGCCGCTTGAGGTGATCGATGACCTCTGCCTCGGATATTCCGATCTGGCATCCGAGCGTGTGGAACGGGCGCGAGTCCAGTGGAAAGTCCAGCTGGATCAGGTTTATCAGTTGCCTATCGGTATCGTCAAGTTCAAGTTCGTGTATCATCGTCATGAAATCTCTTCATCCTGCGCCGGTACACACCATACCGGTCTTCCGGCGAATATCTGGCTGGACGCGGGTTTATGGCGGCAGCACCGCATGCGGGACAGATCGCTTTTAAGGTGTATCTTCCGCACTCGCTGCATTTGAGAATCTTTGACTTCACCGCGAACCGCCCCCGCTCACGTCAGTCCTCGTGCCTGTGGAATATGCCTTCCCCGTCCAGATGCTCGATCTCATCGATTGCGCGCTGTGCAGATTCCTTAAGGATTCTCTCTGCCAGTTTGTAATCGGGCGCGGTGACGTGGATGCGGTATCTTGGCGCGCCGACATAACTGATATCGAGTGTAACACACTCATCATCGGCGATTGCAGCCGCAGCAAGCGATCTCTTGATCGCATCCACTCCATCAGGGGCAGGGCATGTCAGGTCAAGGAATCCCGTGATATCGACAGACGGGATCTTCACGTTCTCGATTGCGATCTCCTCGATCGAGATTGCGTATTCCTCATCGATTCCTGCATCGATCAGCACAGACTTGCTTGATATCACAGTCTCTTCGAAGGCGTTATACAGGCTGCCAAACGAATCGAGAAGTGTATCTGCAAGCTGCCGTTCTACATCCGCATCACCTATTGCAAAGCTAAGCCATTTCTCAGCGCGAAGTTCGCTCTTCCATTCCTGGATTTTGTCCCTGCGCTGGTGCTCATTCACATCCTTATACGAGAGATCTATGTGACCGCGCTTTGGGTTTACTGAGAGTACCTTACAGACGATCTTCTGTCCCTCGCGCAGATAATCCCGGATATACTTCACCCAACCGGCAGCGACCTCCGAGATGTGGATTAAACCCTCTTTTCTGTCGTATTCGTCCAGTTCTGCGAAGACGCCAAAGTCCATCACCTTCGCAACAGTGCAAACGACCAGATCACCCTGGCTGGGCCACTCTCGCATAGTCTCACTCCAGAACCTCGAGGATCTGGGTCAGTATCTTCGTTCTGCCACCTGTCGGTTCTGCAAGCACCTTATCGCAGACTACGCACTTAATCTCGGTGCTTGCGTTTCCGAAGATGACCTGTTCGTTCTGACATTCACATTTGACCCGCAGGAACTTGCTCTTCGGGGTTGGTATTATACTCTTCTTCATTGTGATTCCACCAATTCAAATTTGGCTGCTCTGAAGCACTTTCTCACATGTGCCTTTCCGCACTCGCCGCACCGGTATCTGAGATGGATCCGCTTGGTGGGCTTATCGCCTCCCGGGACCTTTGAAAACTTTCCACTGTTCCCGATGCCGCTCTGCCGCTTCTTCTGTCGCGCGATTCTGGTCATGGATGACGCCTTTGCTGGCTTCACCCGTTCGACTTTGTGTTCGGTATGCTTCTTGCAGTATGGGCAGTGGGTTCGAAATCTTGCTGGCATTTTCATCTGATAACTTCACCTTTTGTCTGTTTTATCATAACTGGCAATACCACCCTGCGCTTGCAGAGTACATTTGCATTGAGGTTTGGCAGTATCACCACATCATTCTTTGCAAGGGTATAGTGATGACTGTCCGCCCCCATAAAGGTTGGTACATCCTTCAGCACGCGGACGACTGTGTAATCGCTCAGGTTGCCGTTATCATGAGTTTCATGAGTCACAGGCGCGATAGCGAGATCGCAACGCACCTCTGAAACATCTTTGGCACGTTCATCTACATCTTCCACAGGTTCCGTATATTCCTCTGACCGGATATCTTCTGTGGCTGGCAGGGTTGACCTGCCTGTAACCGTCCTCTCGATATCGGACCAGCCCTTCCGCACAGAGGCAAGCACCGAATCGTACATATCACGCTCGACCGGCGTCATCGCATCAATGTCCTGCTTGATGCCCTTGATCTCTGCCCGTATATGGGATGATGCGAGATTGACGATCTTCCCAACCCGAAGTTCGAAGATGCGCTGTAAACGATTTTCCGCGGTCTCGAGTTCGTCAGCAAGGAGTTGTGCTTCCATCCCGGGTGCGGTCTGTTGCTCCTCTCGCAGTCCATCGAGATATGCGCGCACATCATCATAGAAGTCTGGCTCTAGCTTTGCAAGTTTCGATTTTTGCTCTCTTGTGAGGATGTTGCGCAGATCTTCAAAGTCCATGATGCATATTCTATACCAGTGTTACTTCAATCTGGCGGCAGACTCCGAAACATATTTATAGGAATCGGTAAGGGTTATTCAACATCTTATGATAATATTGACGAGGAGTCTACCATGAATAAGAGTCAATTATTTGCATTGTTGATAGTGATTACCCTTGGACTGATCATTGCCTCGGTTGTATACTATGATTCGGACGCATCGATCGAGATGCAGCAGTGTGGCGGGTGTCATAATTCCGAGTATACTCAGAAGATGGCGGGTGCAGGTACATGGCCCGCGGTCTTCAATACAATCGTCCCTGATCACAGGGGCGAACGTGCAGTACCATGTACGCAGGGGCATATACGCGGATGTACGGAGTGTCACAGCCCCACGCATGGAAGCAGGCAACTGCACGTGGGTATGACCTCTTCCGAGTGCTCGCGCTGCCATACCATGCCCATCGCGCCGATGTACACGGAATGCACGATGTGCCACAGGGACTACCAACACGCTGATTCCAAGATAACTGGTGATGGTGATTGTATGTCCTGTCATCCCGCACATGCGGCAGATACCAGTGCCGGCTGCGGCGACTGTCATGTAGAGGAGTACACCGAGCTTATGGCATTTGGTGGCGGACACGCGACAAAGGACACCAGTTATGATGCGCTCCGCAACAAGCTGAGCCCGACAACGTACAGTTACGAACAGCCGTTGATCGGAGACGGGTGCTACTCATGCCACGAGGAACATGCCGAATCCAGGAACTGTCTGGACTGCCACGTACTGGAACATGGTTACGGGCTGGCTGATTGCCTGACCTGCCACAATCCACACGCTCCGACAGTGATTAAGTTCGGTACGATTGTGACCAGTGAGCAGTGCATGCTCTGCCACAAGGACACCAAGCAAGAGTTCATCGATCATCCGACACTACATGCAGCCATGAACTGCACAGACTGTCACATCGAGCACACCGGATCAAGAGCGTGTATCGATTGCCATGCCGACGCACACAAGGACATTGTCGTGGATGTTGACTGCATGACCTGCCATGAGAATGGACATGCGCCGATCTGAGTGAGATCTGATTCCGCCGGATTCCGGCGGGATTTATTTATTTTTCGGGTATAATCGAGGTAACGGATTGCAGATACTCGGGATACCAACCATTATGTATACTCAGTCCCATCATTATAACCGGATGCAACTGGTTATCACTGGGTGGGTCATCGGCAGCATAATCGCTATCAGGGAATCAATCAATACAATCTGGGTAGTTGCCGTTGCAACTCCTAAATATTCAACCGCTCGCTATTAATATCGACGATGTGATTGATGAGATCCGGACTCAATCTGGAGTTCCTGCCGACTTTTATAACGATCTTATCCCTGCGAAGTCCGTTCTTCTGATGGTCGAGTATCTCCGAGATGATGGCATTGCTCACTGTGTAATACTGGTCGACGTCCTTGCGATGCCCGCGCAGATCGCCCGCGAGCAGTTTGATGTTGTTTGCGGACATAAACATCATTGCTGACTTCGACATCGTTCTCTTGTATGAACTCGGGATGTGCACCACCAAAAGATTCGGGCACGCCTTTATCAGCGCAACCACGTCCGTGTTCGACGGTCTGAACGTGAGATGCACGAGCTCTTCTGCGGGATCCACTTTGCCAATCTCTTCTTTCGAACTGATTATCCGCAATCTCATGAATATATACCAACTATGGCAGGCTCCTTAAAAATGCTTTGATGGTTCGACCGCCATCTATTTTACATATCAAACCAATGACTGGATGATGGATCAATGCGTAATCTGCAAGGGAAAGGGACTATGTGGACGCCCGCGCTGCCCGATTTTGGAGCGATTCAATGCGGTCGAGACAATCCCCGTCTCAGACAATCTCTTCGGAGCGTCCCCACCATCTGTTTTTGTCGGGCACAAAGGCTATCCCGACATCTTTGCAGGACCCCTGGTACCTCCGAATGTGGGGGATAGCGAGGCGCGGCAGTATGACGATCCGAAAGAGCTTTTGAAGATAGGTATCGACGAGGTCATCGGATTACGGTCGAGGTTGGTGCGTTCATACACCCGGATGGATGTGAATGATGCGAAGGCGCCCAAAAACCCTTTTCTGCTGACATCACAGGAACTGGCGATGGCTGAGACGCCGGTGGATACCGAGGTGTGGTTCACGAAACCGGTGGATGTGACTGTGGCATTCGATGGCACGCTGATGCCGATGGGTCCTGCAGGCGAGATTAAGAGGGTCTCGCTTGCAGAGAACCCGAAAGTCCCGGGGAAGGTCGATTATCTGGTGTCTGACACCGACGTGCTTGCTGCGGACTCGATACGTGAACTGCACCGGCATGACATCTCGCAGCACCACATCACACGCATCTTCTCGATCGGACTCCTGGGAAGAGAGCGGCGGCTCGTTCCGACACGGTGGTCGATCACCGCGATCGATGACATGGTCGGAAAGATGCTGCTCGACGATATACGGGATTATCCTGAGATACGCGACATCGTGCTCTTCACTTCCGAGAAATTTGGCAACCATTTCGAGATCCTGCTGATCCCCAGATGTTTTTCGTTCGAGTTAATCGAGATATGGCATCCGAATTCGGTATGGTCTGAGAAACTGTGGATCGGAAGCGACCGGGAGGGATATGGCGGTAAGAAAGGATATTCATCGCTTGCAGGGGGATACTATGCAGCACGAACCGCTGCTGTCGAGTATCTTCATGCAATCAGGCGGCAGGCGTCGGTATTCATCGTGCGGGAGATTCTTCCCGATTACTGGGCGCCGCTCGGGGTATGGGTGATCAGGGAAGCGGTTCGTGACGCACTCGCCGGGCGCGGGATGCGGTTTGATAGCGTTGGTGGTGCGCTTTCTGAGATGCAGACGCGCATCCGGACGCCTCATGACAAATGGCGGGGCGAGATGCAGTTACTCGATGAATGCAGGTTTCAGAGGACGCTTATGGAGTTTCTGTGA
>JAYEFK010000091.1:0-1842 GCA_034658575.1 Methanobacteriota archaeon | reverse complement strand
GTGCGGTGTTGGTAGCGAGCCGCCGGTTCCCAGGAATGTTACACGGAGCATGTATGCCGTATTTCAGTCTATGGGTATTTAGTTGTTATTACGAGGATCTTTCGCATCCGGGCGGGGGCGGGGCAACTTCTGGCAAGTTTCTGCTCTCGCCCATTCCCAGAGCCTGCGCCTGGCGCCCCGCAGCCCGACAACGCCCCCGGAAGCATCTTTCTCATTTATCGCGGACTCCCCCCTCATCACAGGCGCCCCGGAGCCAGCTGCTGCCCGTTTCTTGTGGCAAACTATTTTTTCTCGAGATTATGATAACAGTCTGGAGAAAATCTTGGCGTGCAGATGCAATAAAAAATCAAATCAGTTTCTCCAGTATTGGTAATTCGCTGTGGAATGCCTGCAGGTATGATGACCACATCTCCACTACCAACTTCGGTGGGTGGAAGATCTCCTGCTTCTGCTATGCCCTTCCCAGATGCGATAAGATATCGTTCGTTTACGCCTACAAGATAATGAAGTGCAGTCATCACTCCTGGCTTGATTCGTGCTCGCGCAATAGATAGATCCGCATCGTCTGACGAGTTCCATGTCTCCAAAATAAAGCATCGCTCCGGTGTAAATAACTCATTCTCAAAATCACATTTTACGACTTCGGGTTTCATGATTAGCCTCCCTTTTTAGTATTGCACTGACTTCCACCATTATGCCTTCGACACCGCGCCTTGTTCCCGTTTCTTGATCCGGTAATAGTTAAGCGGATGCTTAATCCTCGTACAGAGCCCGTCAGCGCCTGCGCAGTTCCCGTACGTCTTCATCGTATCGCATCCGGGCGCGGTGTATTCGCTTCCTGATATATGCTCGACCTGATATCTGGTCCGTGTTTCATCAAAGTCAGGCGATCCGCCGAAGATACGGATGATCCCATCCACATCCATGCCGATATTCAGCAGAAACGATGTGGCAGCAAATCTCGTGGAGTGTGGGAGGTTGACGCCTGCCTGCAGCATCGCGATCGCGTGTGCGATGCACGGCGGGAACGCATCCGGCTCGACCGCACCCTCGATCTCAAATTCGGTCTTCCGCGCTCCAAGCGACTCTCGCACATCACCAAGGTACTGGGATAACGCATCGCAGATTTCAGGTGGGACTGCAAGCGGCAGATCCTGCTGTATGTGATCGCGGATCGCCTCCTGAAGCAGCCGCCTGAACTCACGCAAAGAGAGCAGGACCAAGCCATGATAGAGCCGCCTGTTCACAAGTTTCCATTCGGAAGCGTGCATACGGTTGGCGTACCTCACATATTCCGCGAAATGCATCTTAAACCCCTGGTCGGATGGAGTTGGATGCATCCCGAACTCCTGCCCCGTAGCTATCAAGAAATCCCGCTGTTCGGTTCTAAGAGACTCGTGCACGGCTTTCGCCTCTGCCAGTGCATATCTGCGGATCAAATAATCATCGTCGATGCAGGATACGATCATCCTGGCGATCGGGTATGAGAGCAGTTCGAGTTCGGGCGGAATTTCGGTATTGCGCGCAATCCCGCCCTCGATCGCCTGGATCACCCGGTCCATGCCGCGACGGCGGGCGCGGGCGTAAGCACGCTTTTCGAGGAGATCCGGGATCGGGATTCCGAGATCCCTGACGTAGGCTGTGGCGTCTGATGTAAACGGGTAGGTGGCAAGGTGGGGATCTGGGATCATATTCGGTCCATACTTCCTGTATTCACCTGCTGGCACGTTTTCGGGGAGAATGCCGGCGGGATGTCACATCACCCCTTGAGAACCTTCTTGAAGTACTCCAGATACCTCTTTGCCATAACTTCCCTTGAAAAATGCTCTTCGACGCGTCTTC
>JAYEFK010000090.1:0-1842 GCA_034658575.1 Methanobacteriota archaeon | reverse complement strand
GGCAGCTGGTTAGGCAATCTGTGATGCAACTTCTTGTCAACAGACGAGATTACACAAGATTGCACAGAAATCTTGTGGTTCCTACCACAAGTTACCCGAGCATGTAACTGTTATTTGATATTGTGAATCTGTTTAAGGGTGTTCAACCTGATCAAGTTATTTTGTGACGGTCTCCATCCCTGACTCACACCGATTTTACTGATGCTGCCGCGGCAAGGTTCGCAACCCGTGCTGCAAACGCGCCTGCCACAAAACCGGCATCGATGTTGACGACCGCAAGGACTGAGCACGACTGGAGCATCGAGAGGAGCGCTGCCTCGCCCTTTCCACCTGCGCCGTACCCAACAGAGACCGGCACCCCGATCACAGGAACCGGCACAAGCCCGGCAACCACGGTTGGAAGCGTACCGTCCCTTCCTGCGGCAACAACGATCGCATCCACTCCTTTTTCGATCAGATTACCGAGATCAGGAAAGAGCCTGTGAATGCCTGCCGCACCTGCATCATAGATCAGATCGACATCGCACCCCATCTCCTCTGCAGCGACCCGCGCCTCCTCTGCAACCGAAATGTCCGCGGTGCCCGCGGTGATGATGCCAACCCTCCCACCCGTTTTCTTGATCGGGGCAGTGCCGCATACAAGAGTTCTGGCGCGTTCGTTCCACATCATATACGGCGGGTCGATGCGCGACTCCAGTTCACGCAACTGGGCATCCGAGACTCGCGTGATGAGTATGCGCACGTCGCCGGTCAGTGACGCCGCAACGATCGTAGCAAGATCGCAAGAACTCTTTCCTTCTGCAAGAATCGCCTCCGGGATGCCGGTTCTCTCTGACCGGTGGCAATCGATCCGTGCGATATCTGAGATCTCCGTGAACCGCAGGAGTTTGATCTGCGCTTCAGCCTCGTCGATCGAGATTTCGTTGTTCCTGACCTTTGCGAGAATGGATGTGATGGACACGGTGATCCTCCTGCACAGCAACCTATATATACCCTCCTCGCTGCTATTATAGGTACCGAAGAATCGAGTTAAATCCCGATGACGGATTAAATCCAGAAGGAGATATAAATGGCACAAATGTACGTAACTTATGAGGCTCCAGACGAATTGCGTGATAAAGCACTGGAATCGCTGGAGTTTGCAAGAGATACCGGAAAGATCAAGAAAGGAACAAATGAGACCACAAAAGCGGTCGAGCGCGGCGTAGCCCAGATTGTGCTGGTAAGCGAGGATATAAACCCACCCGAGATCGTGGCTCATATTCCAATGCTATGCGATGAGAAAAAGATACCCTACATATATATAAAAAAGCAGGAGGAACTCGGAGCCGCATGTGGTCTCGGGGTTGGCTGCGCTACTGTGGCGATCGTCAATGCGGGCAAGGGCAAGAGCGCAGTCGAGGAACTCGCAAGCAAGATCGCATCGCTGAGGTAATGTCATGGCAGACTATGATGACGCATATCCTGCTGAGGTGGTCGAGGTCGTCGGGACGACAGGCATGCACGGCGAGGCGACCCAGATCAACTGCAAGGTGCTTGATGGGCGGGACAAGGGCAGGGTCATTGCCAGAAACTGCGTAGGTCCTGTGCAGGTCGGAGACATTCTGATGCTGCTCGAAACCTCGAGAGAGGCAAAGAAACTGACAACAGGCAGGTGATTGGCGTTGGAACAATTCGTCTGTTCGTTCTGCGGAAACCCAATCGAGCCGGGCACCGGAAAGATGTTTGTTAAGAGGGACGGCACAGTCTATTATTTTTGCAAATCAAAGTGCCAGAACAATTTCAAACTCAAAAGAGTCCCGCGAAAGGTTAAGTGGGTCACGAAATCGACGTCGGGTGTCT
>JAYEFK010000089.1:0-8398 GCA_034658575.1 Methanobacteriota archaeon | reverse complement strand
CGTCTTCCCGCATCCGGACGATCCGAGAAGGACGAACATCTCTCCTTTTTTTGCAGACAGGTCAAGCGAGCTCAACACCTCGTTTTCTCCAAAAGACTTGCAGATGCCGTCCAGTTGAATCATTGTGCCGCTGCCCCCCGTGTTCCAAGATTCCCATCTCCGATAGTTCCGAGATATTTGAATACAATTAGCTTCGTGAACGCAATAGACATCAAGATCAGTGATAGTGCGACAGACGCTCTAATATCTCCTGACATGGCGTGCATGTAGATTCCAACCGTCATCGTCTCGGTTCTGTACAGGATACACCCGGCAACCATTGCAGTTGCGCCAAACTCGCCAAGCGCACGAGCCCAGGTCATGACGACACCTGCCGCTATTCCGCTCTGTGCAAGTGGAAGCGACACCTTCCTGAATGTATAAAATTCCGATGCCCCGAGCGTTCTTGCAGCGTCCGTCACGTCCCGATCGATCGATTCAAACGCAGTCTTTGCCGATCTTATCAGAAAAGGGGACGCTACAAAGAGTTGTGCGATGATTATCCCTTTTACCGTGAACAGGACATCGAACCGGCTGAAGACCCCCTGCCCCCCAAATGCGATGAGGATCGCAAGACCGCAGACGAGCGGCGGCAATACGATCGGAAGATCGACCAGCGTATCAAGGATATTTTTGCCTTTGAACCGCTTTGTCGCAAGGATGTACGCAGCCAGGATCCCGAAGAGGAGCGCAAGAAGAACGACCGCTATTGAGGTCTTGAGGCTCAAGAGGATGGCTGATAGGATTTCAGGGGATCTGATCTCGCCTGCTAACTCGGCAAAGGATGTCGCTGTGAGGAGGCAGGAAAGCACGACCACTATAAAGCCAAAGAAGACGCCAGCGATCAGGGATAATGAAATCCGAAAGGAGAGACTCATCTCTCCATCACCAGAAGCTCAATCACATCCTTAAACTGCTTCACCTTGCCCCCGCCCTGTGCGATCTTCGCCATCATCCTCGCTTCATCGGTAACCCTGATTCCTGCGATCATATCCACGCCATAATCGAAGAGAACCTCATACATCGGCATGCTCGGACCGAGAACGATCGTAAAACCCTGGCTTAACTCCAGTAACCGCTCGAGTGACTTGTTTACGATCGTCGAACTCGTTATCGCAACAATATCTGCCTGCGGGATGAGATGTTCTGCTGCCGTATCCGGCAAATCCCCTTTCTGGGGCTGCCTCTCAAAGACCCACAGTTCATCTGCAACTTTCCGCAAGTCATTGACCATCGGAAAATGCCCAACCATCGCTATCTTCTTACCCGCCCCATTTTCGAGCAAAAAGTCGGTTACATTCAATTCCTTGCCCCGCGGAGCGATCATCGAGTTGACCGCTGCAAGACCGATGCCTGCCTCGATCATGTTCCACGATTTTAAGTACTCCGCGAGTTCGGATGCGGTCTTCTCGGTCAGTCTCCCGGTATTCCGCACCATATAGTCGTGCCGTTCACCAAGATTCTTTGCAACCCCGCAGTTCCTGGATAGGACGCCGATCCATGTATAGCCGACATGCACGTCACGGATTTTCGCATCTGTATCCACGTTCGATAGGTCAGAGATCAGATCGTTGTGAAGAAAATCGAGAAAGGCGAGGTCGCATCTACCGTAAAGATTGAGATCGCAGAGCCCGCTATCCTGACTTCTGACTTCGATGCTAACAAAAGGAGCCGTGGAAGATCTTGATCTGAAAGAAGGCGATAAAGTAGAAGCAGTGATCAAAGCGACAGAGGTACTGATACTAAAGGAATAATAGGTTCCAACCGAACTTCTTTTTCCTTTTTTTGTCTACGAAAACGCATATCGCAACAGTCACGTGTTTCATCCATACACCAATCTCAAGCCCACGCCCACCTCCCTTATGTCTACAACTCGAGATAACATAATCTTCGAATTCAAGTCAGTGCAGTGGGCGGCATGTACGGTTTCCGGTTGTAATTCCTTCATGTACTCAAGCGTGCCATGTAGTTGTTCTTCAGAGGGCGCGAGCAGGTGAAATCCCCCGATTATGTCAACCACTCGATCATCGCCGCATACCCTTTTCGCGTATTCAATGATGTTGCAGATCCCTGCATGTGAGCAACCCGTAACGATCGTAAGCCCTTTCGGTGATGTATAAACCAGAGCAGAATCATCGAGCACATAATCGTCTTCGATAGTTCCATCTCGCAGGATTCTCCCAATCGGCGCCACCGCTTCAAAGTCATTCGTTCGTTCAATCTCACCGAGAAAAACCAGGTTATCAGTCAGCCACAGGGGTTCCTTGCTCAATCTCATATTGAAGTGGCAGGATAACTTATCTTCCGAGATTAACGAGCCGATCTCCGGGATACCGTCAACTGTTCTGGTTAAAAATGCAGAAGGATGGGCTACAAGAGTTGGATTATCACAATCTATCTTTTCCATTCTTGCTTCGGTGTAGAGTTTGATCAGATGGTAAAGACCCCAGGTATGATCAAGATGCCCGTGAGAGAGTACTACGCTGTCGAGCTCCAGCAGGTGAATACCCATCTTTTCCGCGTTTCTTATGAACGCATCCGAATATCCCACATCAAACAGGATACTGGTGCCCCCGTCTCGAAGGTGGTATGCTACTCCCGGTTCACCCTGAAAGTAACGATCTATCAGGGTATTGTTATCCACAAGAACGCTCAATTCCAGCATTATGTCATTCCATCATCTCATAATCCCATAACTCTGATATCAGTCGTACAACCGCCGGGTCTCAACATCTGCAAGTGTCGGTTGGATGATCTCAGTCCATCTCGGAGAGTTCCATGTTCCGAGTGCCGTATGCGTCTCATAGTAGTTCTGGGGGATCGGATGCGTCCCGATCACAACATCAAGCCCGTACTTTGCCCTGATAAAGTCACGGAAGCGGGTCACACGAGGGCATGGCGGATATCCGACGACAAGTCCGGTTGCGAGGTGTATCACCTCTGCCCCATTCTTCTTCATCTCCTCTGGAGCATATTCGATATTTCCACCAGGGCAGCCACCACACGCAGTATATCCGACAAGTTTCACCTCTTTTCCCTCATAAATGCTGAATGCGCCCTCCCTGTTGTTAAGCGCCCTTAAACATTTGCCTCCGGCACATGCACGGTAGCGGTCGCATATAATAATCCCGATCTGGATTTCATCGCTCATTTTACGTCCTCCGCAACTTTTGGTCTTTGATACAGGTTCTTATGGATTGTGGACAACAAATGCTTTTTAGGCGCAGACACTCTTTCACCCCAATATCACAAAATGATCATTTCATTTTTTTCTTCGCTTTTGCAAGTTTCTTCTTTGCTTCACCACTTCCAGAAGCGGCTTGTTTTTCAAGTTCTTCCAACACTGCCTTTTTCTTAGAGCTCCTTCTCACCATATCCTTCTTAGACATTGCCATAGGAAGTACATTTTAAACTGCACCGTACTTAAATGATTTCAGAAAAACTACGTTATGTCAGCAAAACTGCTAACAAATCCCGCTCACTGATGCTTTGCCATAGATGATTATGATGTGTATGGGGCATTCTCCTAACGATGTGCTGCCATTTCGTACATTCTCCCCGCACCAGCCTCGCATATCGGAAACCCTGATTTCATGCCGATACCGATATATTCCCTGAATGCCGGATGTGTCCATCATGCCAAAACGCCCTCCGGTGCAGGAAAAACGCCGATCACGCAAATACCAGAGAAGATGAGAGAGAATCGTTTCCCAGAGGAGATGGGATGCTTGTGGAGGTTGTGGGTATATATACTGCGTCCCCGATAGGAGTCAACAACGAAGAACATTGGATGGATAGAGATGAGATCGATGATGGACATACACAAAAAGAGATCAAGAAGCGCTGAAACGATATACATAACAGCAATCCGGATGATTATGGTATTTATGGTCATGGGAACTGCTCTTTGTGCCGAAGCAATTTCATCAGTTCCGGGCAGGTCCGAAAATGTGATGATTACGGAAATATACTACGACACCTACCTGAAGGGCGATACCGATGGTGAATTCATAAGAATACACAATCCAACCAAAGATCCAATCGAGATTGGCGGCTGGCAGATAACCGATCTTGAGGGTGCTATAATATTCCCATCATTGACCGGCATGGATGCGGGGGGTTGTTTGTATCTTGCGTATAATGCAACCGCATTCTATGATGAGACGCTCCAAAGAGCGGATTTTGAGTATGGTGTGGATTCCGATTCGACACCAAATATGGTAGAAACTTATAGAATGATAAAATTATCTAATGTCGGAGATGAAGTAATCCTGAAGGATGAAAAAGGCGATATCGTGGATGTTGTTATTTATGGCATCTCTGATGCTGTAGATGGGTGGACAGGTACGTCTGTAGAGGATGTGCGTGAGGGTGCGATCATGGAGCGGGACAGGGATGAAACCACCGGTAAATATGAGGATACGGATTCTGCAGAAGACTGGAACGATTTTCGGGTATACGTTGTCGGGCAGTCGCACTTCTCTTATGAGACATTCGGTTTCGAAGGGGATGTGACGGTATTTACCTCCCCTGACAGCAGCTTTACAGCGATCGCAGGTGCAATCGACAACGCCAGTGAATCGATTTGCCTCAATCTTTACCAATTTCATAACTTCTATCTGATGGATCGCATAATAGCTGCTATAGAACGGGGAGTTGAAGTTAAGATGATGCTTGAAGGCGGACCTGTAAACGGGATCGCAGATGAAGAGCGGTATATTGCAAGTAAGACTGTTACCGCAGGCGGAGATGTCAGGTTCATGATATCTGATGGAGACAGAGGTATTCATGACAGATATGCATTCAATCATGCGAAATATGCGATTATAGACGCTGAAATGACGATATTAACATCAGAGAACTGGAAAAATACAGGTGTGCCTATCAACAATACTTTTGGAAACAGAGGCTGGGGCATCATCATAAACAATCCGGATACTGCCGATTATTGGAGCAGCGTATTCGTTGAGGACTGGAAGCCTGCAAGCAAGGATAGCTTTCCATTCACACCGGATGACCCGATCTACGGGAATAAATATGGCAGCCCCCCGCCTGATTTCGTGCCAGACCGCACAATCCTGACTGGCAATTACACAAGTCCGTTTTATAGCGAGATTGTTTCCGGGAAGTTCAATGTCTCTCCTGTTTTATCCCCTGACACCTCGCTACTGGAGACAAAATCTATCATCGGCATGATAAAAGGAGCGGACGATTCTGTTTATGTGGAGCAGCTCTATATCAGGAATTGGGGCACTCATGCGGACCCGGAACCAAATCCCTTCCTGGAGGCTGTGATCAACGCATCAAGGAGGGGATGTGAAGTAAAGATATTGCTTGATTCTGTGTATGAGGGTAAGAATGAGGAGATAGTCGAGTATCTGAACTATGTTGCCGCGGATGAAAATTTGAATCTTGAGGCAAAGCTAATAGAAAACGCCCCGATCGGGCTTAATAAAACACATAATAAAGGTGTGATCGTTGACCATAGTCAGGTGCTGATCTCAAGCATCAACTGGAATGAAAACAGCGCGAGAAACAACCGGGAAGCAGGTTTGATCATCGAGAACGAAGATGTGGCTGAATTTTATACTGATGTCTTCTTTTATGACTGGTGGAATGGCGCATTTCATCCCAGGGCGTCTTTCACATACACCCCTATCCAACCGGTTGTGGATCAAACCATAACCTTCGATGCCAGTAGTTCCACTGATCCGGACGGAATGA
This sequence comes from Methanobacteriota archaeon, assembly GCA_034658575.1. Classification (GTDB taxonomy): domain Archaea; phylum Halobacteriota; class Methanosarcinia; order Methanosarcinales; family Methanogasteraceae; genus Methanogaster_A. The sequence goes on along the minus strand of JAYEFK010000089.1, from coordinate 2,635 downwards.
TTGCAGGATACAACTGGAACTGGAACCACGGATGCGAAAACACAACAACCACCCCGCATCCGGTAATAACTCACACTTACACCATCCCGGGCAGTTACACGGTAACCCTGACCGTAACAGGCGATGACGGCGCAACCGACACAACCAGTAAAATAATAACGGTGGAAGGTATCTGCGGTGATCCCAACCACGACGGTACGATCACCATAGCAGATGCGACAATCGCGCTCTTGATGGTGGTTGGAGCGATTCCAGATACACGAGAAGCGGATGTGAACCGCGATGGCAGGGTGACCTCGCTTGATGTATTGATGATTCTACGACGCATATCTGGCTATTCATGAACTACGGCTGATCACTGATTACTCACACCTCACGCCATCTGCTTGATCCTCGCAAAGAGCTGCCGCATCGTATCCTCGTTGCTCTTCATGAAATCAAACGGCGAGTCAGTGAACTCAATTGGGGTAGACCGGCACCTTGTCCAGGTCTGCCGAACGTGCCTGAACACTCCATCACATCAATCACACCAGGCAGTACCACATCAGATGCAACTGTCGTCGAGCATGGCGCAATATCGAGACAGACGAGTGGCATCTCTGCAAAGGGTTCTTGTGATCGGGGTCAGGGAACCGGATACTATTATAACTTATGGGAATCTATAGTATACTATATGGCAGCTACCACAACGATCTGCATAGAACCCAGAGTGAAGGACCTGCTGACGAATCTGAAACGTCATCCCCGTGAATCATATAATTCAGTCGTTGCGCGGTTGACGAATCTGGCGATCGAAGTGCGACCACTGAGCGATGAGGCGATACATGGCATCGAAGAGGCACTTGAAGACATCAAACAGGGGCTGCCTACACTCCGAAGAAGAGATCATAAAAGATTTTGACCTGCTATGAGCTACAAGGTCAACTATACCGCAAAAGCGAGAAAGGATCTCAAAAACCTGCCCCCGGATGTTGCGCAGAGGGTCATTCTATCGATCAATGGTATCAGGGATGACCCCTACACTCCGGTCAAGAAGATCAAAGGGACGAGACGCACGTCCGCTCTACACCCACCGCGTCGGTGACTACCGGGTGGTAATAGACATAATAGAGGATCGCCTGCTGATCATGGTGATGGAAACAGGGCATAGAAGCAAGATATATCGGAAATATTAATGTGGTGCGATAAACCACGAGTCGCATTGCGCATAACTTTTCTAGGAGTCTGCCGGATCGATCTCGCGTCCGGGAACTTGCATGCAGTGGGATGCCGGTACCGGTGCATCATCAGCGATAAGGTCTCATCCCACTTGACCTTACGTTGCCGATTGAACCTCTCAGGAGTTTTTCACTATCAGTTCTGTAAACGGACTGCAAATAATGGATCGGAATCAAGAACACTTGTCCTGCCCAATCAGGCAACCGCTCCAGTCCCGGATCATTCGATCGGGTCATCCCAGAGTCCAGGTGCGCTTTCGGATGCCTCCGCCGGAATCGCTCAGGTCGTCTGGGGGGAACTGCGCAGTGAAGGGGGCGGGCTTCTCGCGTTCTCGTGGGGCGTTTTTGGGCGCCAGCCTGCCGCCGTATGGGGCTGCCGTCACGTAGCTGAGTGCGGTCTGGTGCAGGGGTGCGGTGTTTGCGGTTCTGGTATGTTGTGGTGTGGCTTTCGGTGTTTGCGAAAGTCTGTTGCGGGAATGCTTGCCATCCGATGACTGCGGTTTCAGTTGTACCCAAATTGGGGACAACTCATGCTGTTTGGATACCCGGTCTTTGACATTGTTCTGGTACGGTCTGGGTGTCGGGCGGTCTGCCAGTGTGGTGACTTACGTCCACGACCCTCGATTAGAAATCGAAGGCATCAGGAGGCTGCATGAGAATAGTAAAAAAAAGACGGGCACTAAATACGCGTAAATCTTGAATCTCTATTAAAAAATCAAATCCTCATCCAGAAAACCTAATAGAACCAAAACTCAACAACATTAATGAATACTAATGAGTACTAATGAATGTCAAATTAGTAGATAACTTTATCTATGGGGCAAATGTTAAATGAATACTAATGAATGTCAAAGTAGTAGATAAAGAGCGTGTGTGACTATGAGAATTCCAGAAAAACCACCCAATGAGGAGGAAATATATAAGTTGTTAGTACAAAGTGATAGTAAGTTTATCGAAGAGCTTAAGCCATATTTAGATATTGTTAATTCAAAATATTTGCATTGGGATGAGCTCCCAATGAGATTTAAGGACGTTAAGTTTAATCTTACATTGTTATGGGGTTATGCCAAGTTAGTTAGAGAGTTTAATAATAGAGCGATTAGGCTGGATGGTTTAACACTGAATTATGTTCAAACTCCACTGATTGAGAAGGCGCTTCATGGCTTAGATATGCGAGTTGGAGGTAAAATCGACTTTGAATCTCGTATGCCATCAGTTGACTTAAAAAGAAAATATTTAGTCAATTCATTGATGGAAGAAGCAATAGCTTCTAGCCAGTTGGAAGGTGCAGCTACAACAAGGGTAGTCGCGAAACAAATGTTGAGGGAAAATAGGAAACCTAAGACCCCTTCTGAACAAATGATACTGAACAACTACATTACGATGATGTACATTAAAGAAAATACGCAACCAAACCA
>JAYEFK010000088.1:0-8426 GCA_034658575.1 Methanobacteriota archaeon | reverse complement strand
CTGCCATGTTCGCCTCACCACTCCGTCGACCAGTTGTCTCTCTGTTGCGTACCAGTAAGCGTGACCCTTCTTTATCTTCTTTTCCAGGAATACCATGTATTATTAGTAGGGGACTATATGCTGAAATGATCGACGCAGGCGATCGCTACCGAAAAATCTTGGGAAAAGGGGGTCGTTTCAGCTATCTTTGAAAGTCAAGTTGTGGTCGGTTATGGATGAAATTTTTGGGTAGTGCCCCTATCAACTTTCGGTGCATGATCACGACTTCGCCAGATACTCCTCAATCGCAGCATGTAGCGCATCGACAGCAAGATTCGAGCAGTGCATCTTCACAGGAGGCAGCCCGTCGAGCGCACCGGCAACATCGTCCCTGCCTATAGCAAGCGCCTCATCAAGCGTCTTTCCAAGCGCAAGTTCGGTCGTCATGCTCGCTGTTGCAATCGCCGCGGCGCATCCGAAGGTCTTGAACTTGATATCAGTGATCCTGCCATCCGCGACCCTGATGTAAACCGTGGTCATGTCCCCGCAGGTCGGATTACCTACAGTCCCTGCCCCGTCGGCGTCGGAGATCTCGCCGGTGTTTCGTGGATTTGCGAAATGATCCATCACCTTCTCATTGTACTCCATTCTCCCGTCACCTCCCTGCAAGCGGCGATATGGCGCGCAGTTTGCCGACGATCTCTGGCAGCACTTCGAGCACATATCCAATCTCGCTTTCCGTGTTCTCCCTACCGAGCGTGAACCGGATCGATCCGTGAATATCCTCAGGCACTATCCCGAGCGCAAGCAGCACATGCGATGGGTCAAGTGATGCCGAAGAACACGCAGACCCTGTGGATGCCGCAATCCCCTTCATATCGAGATGCATCAGGAGCGATTCGCCCTCCACAAACGCAAACCGGAGATTCGCATTGTTCGGAAGTCTCTCTGTTGGATTTCCGTTTAAGATTACGTCATCGATGGAATCCATCACTCCTGCAATCAGCATATCGCGCAGCCCGGTCAGATGCCTGGTATCCAGTTCGAACCGCTCGATGGCAAGCGATGCCGCCTTTGCAAAGCCAACGATCCCTGGAATGTTCTCGGTACTTGCGCGCATACCCATCTCGTGTCTGCCTCCGTGCAGCAGAGGTTCGATTTTGACGCCTTTCCTGATGTAGAGGGCGCCAACCCCTTTCGGACCGTAGATCTTGTGCGAGGAGATTGACAGGAGGTCGATATTCATCTTCTGTACATCGATCTCTGTTTTACCAAACGACTGGACCGCATCGGTATGGAACAGAATCCCGTGATCCTTTGCGATGGAACCGATCTCGCTAACTGGCTGGATCGTTCCGATCTCGTTGTTCGCATGCATCACCGAGATCAGTGCCGTGTCACCGGTGATCGCGGATTCAACGTCGCCCGGATCGACCATACCCTCTGGATCGACTGGCACGTACGTGACCTCATGACCATGACCCTCCAGATACCTGCATGTGTTGAGTATCGCGGGATGCTCGATTGAACTGGTGATTATATGCCCCTTCCCGACTCCTTTCAGTGCAAGATTATCGGATTCGGTGCCGCCCGATGTAAAAATGATCTCGTTCGCGTGTGCGCCCAGTGCGTCCGCAACTGTCTGCCTTGAAGCATGAAGCGCATTTCCGGCGTCCCTGCCAAACGAATGCAGACTTGATGCGTTGCCATACGTCTCTGTAAAATAGGGCATCATCGTCTGCACAACCTTGGGATCCACCGCGGTGGTGGCAGCGTGATCCAGGTAGATTCGCTTCATGTTATGATGTTATGTTTTGATCTGACTGGCTGAAAAACCCCTATCTATCAATATACCCTTTATGCGGTCTTTGTGGTTGCCCTGCAGTTCTATGGTCTCGTTTTTCACAGTCCCACCACATGCAAATCTGGATTTCAGGTAGGTCGAGAGTTCATTGAGATCAATCTCATGCGAGTCGATCCCATCGACAACCGTAACCTCTTTTCCATATCTGCGCCGATTCACCTTGATCGTGATCCATTGCTGTTCCTTTGCTACTTCCTCGCAGATACATAGCTCCTTGGGAAGTCCGCATACGATGCACATTTCTGAGCTCATTGTCTTGTTGTTACCTCTGATTGGTACGTTACTAAACGGATGTTAAAATCAACTTTAGCATGATGCTATTAAAACATGATGGTGTGCAGGTCAGAGCCAGAACCGGTCCACCGTAGCGACGCAGCCATAGATATGGATCGTACCGGTCGCCACAAGCCGCGACCGCCGCGATGATCCGCAAACCTTAATACTGCTGTCAACCACTATCACAAAACAGGTTAACAACCGGATCGATACCATGCATGAGCAGACCAGCGTAAGACCGATGATCTATGCATCCATGTTTGCAGCCCTGACAGCGATCGGCGCGTTCATAAGAGTCCCGATCCCGGCAAGCCCTGTGCCGATCACCCTCCAGGTCTTCTTTGTGCTGCTTGCAGGGCTGCTGCTTGGAAGCAAGTGGGCAGGGATGAGCATGATCGTCTATGTGATGCTCGGGATCATTGGTTTCCCGGTATTTTCAGGCGGTTTGTCTGGAATCGGGGTCATTCTTGGACCGACAGGCGGATATCTCATCGGATTTACCCCTGGCGCATTCGTCACAGGATTGGTCACCGAAACGTTTGGCAGAAGCATACTTGCCGCGATCGGCGCTATGATCGCAGGCATTGCAGCGATATATCTTTTGGGAGCCTTCCAATTATCCGTTGTCGCGGGTTTGTCTGTCCCGCAATCGGTTGTGATCGGCGTTCTTCCTTTCCTGATCGGAGACTCTGTCAAACTGGTTGCCGCGTTGATCGTATCAAGACTGACAGGTCCGGTGATCAGGTGATTGAACTTGCCGGCATAAACTTCTCGTATCCGGAAAGACCGGTTTTAAGGGATGTAAACCTCCGTATCAGACGAGGCGAGTATCTTGGCGTCACCGGAGACAACGGATCCGGGAAGACGACGCTTGTAAAACTCTTAAACGGTCTGCTGCTGCCACAGGAGGGGCGGGTCATGGTAAATGGCGCATCCACGAACGACCGAGAGAGCCTGCTTGCGATCAGGCGGTCAGTGGGCATCGTGTTCCAGAACCCGGATGCGCAGGCGGTCGGCGAAACCGTGGAAGAGGACATCGTCTTCGGGCTTGAGAATATCATGGTTCCCGCATCCGAGATCGACCGCCGGATCGATAAATATCTGGGGATGCTTGGAATAATGGAACTTCGCAACCGAAATATCAGTCTTTTAAGCGGCGGTCAGAAGCAACTGGTGAACATCGCCGCGGTCATGGCGATGGCGCCTGCATGTATCGTTTTTGACGAGGCGCTCTCGATGCTGGATGCCGGCAATCGAAGAAACGTGCTTCTGAAGATATCTGAGCTGAACAGGCGCGGCACCTCGATCATACAGATCACGCATAGCCCGGAGGATCTCGGCAACTGCCACAGGGTGATTGCGATCTCGGACGGCAGGATATCGGGCACCGTAGATTTAAGGGGAAGAAGAGAAGGAGGCGGAGAATTTAGAAACCATAGAACCGATCCCGGAGCAGGGGTTTTCCGGGAGGATGTCGGGATCGAGATACGACACTTGTCCCACACATACAATCCGGGCACGGAATGGGCAGTTCCCGCACTTAAGGACGTTAGTCTCACCATCGGAAAGGGCAGGATCACAGGCATCGTCGGCGGGATCGGTTCAGGGAAGTCAACGCTTGCCTGCCTCATCGCGGGACTTGACACGCCCACTTCCGGCAGTATCGCAATCGACGGAAGACCCCCGGAACCGGGTGGGAACGTGAGAATTCTTTTCCAGCATCCGGAAGAGTTCTTCTTCGAGAGAACCGTCCGGGAGGCGGTGGCTTTCGGACTTTCGAAGGCGGGATTACCGGAAGATGCAGTAGGGCGAAGGGTTCTCTCTGCGATAGATGACGCCGGTCTTGACAGGAGTGTTCTTGGAGAGTCGCCGTTCCAGCTCAGTTCGGGGGAGCAGAGACTTGCTGCTTTCGCATGTATGATCGCCATGAAGCCTGGATACGTGATCCTTGACGAGCCCACCGCGGGACTTGACCAGAGATCGAGGAGAATGGTTCTGGATGCCATCAGGCGGATGACCGGAGGCGTGACCGTCATCTACATCTCCCACAGGATCAGGGAGGTTCTCGGGATCGCAGATCGGATCGTGAAGCTTTCCGCTGGAAACCTGACGTTTGATGGCACGAGAGCCATGTATCGGGACCGGATGTGAGAAGCGATGTTTGCCATATACCGGAAAGGGAATTCGCACATCCATAGGATCGAGGCGCGGACGAAGTTGCTGCTGACCGCCGGAACCGGCATTCTCGTGTATCTGGCAGATCCACTGGGACTCTGGCTGCTATTGATTGTCCTATTTTTGCTGATACGCGTCGCAGGCATCCCTACCACAAGTCTCGTAAAGGGACTTCGACCGATGGCAATAGTCTTTGCTCTTATATTCCTGACCCATCTGCTCCTACAGGGCAGCGGCGTCGTTGCTGCCGCGATTCCGGTCGCAAGGTTCGTTCTCCTGATACTCTTCACCACAGTACTGCTCCACACGACCTCGCAATCGGAGTTAAAGACCGCTCTCGTCTCTGTTATGAAGCTGCTCGGGGGTTCTGGCAGGGAACTGGCATTCATGGTTGGCGTGGCGATGGCGCTCATCCCCGGACTGATGCGTGATAAAGATACGATTGCGAGAGCGCAAACAGCGAGAGGATGCAAACCTGCCGGACTGCGGGGGTTTGTCGCGCTGATCGTCCCGCTGCTGCGCAGATCATTTCGGAGAGCGGATGAACTCTCTGATGCACTGGAGTCGAGGTGCTACCATTGGGACCGGGAGTACTATTATTACGGCGGTGCGCTTACCGGGAAGGATTATCTCCTGCTTGGGGGATTTGGAGCGGTTCTTGTTATAGTTCTGTAGGTCTCTGTTTAGGAAAGTTCGGTCGATCAAGTCATATTCATCCGAAACTCCCGATTCATCTAAGTATATAAGCAACCTGCCCCAAAAAATTGGGTTTTTGAGGAGAAACCGAACAACGTTTCAAAGCTTACTCCGCACCTTCTCGTAAAACCGCCATCCGGTTTTCGCAAACAGAGCGGGTTCATCCGCCTGCGTGATAGTAATAATATCGCCAGCCTGCACCGGCTCTGTGTGATGTCCATCGAGGACGATAGCAGCATCCTTAAACGCGGGTATCGGCTCAACAGTGATCCTGCTATCAGCAGAGACCACCCACGGTCTCGATGAGAGCTTGTACGGTGCAAGCGGCACGATGACGACGCCGCTCACCTTCGGATCGACGATCGGACCTCCTGCGCTCATCGCATAAGCGGTGGAACCGGTCGGCGTCGCAAAGACGATGCCATCCGCACGCAGGCAGTCGAGTTCGTAGTCGTCCACAAGAATCCGGAACGCAAACATCTTGGCAGGGCGCGTCGTGACGATCACGGCTTCGTTGGTTGCGTGCGGGAGCGTATCCCCGTTGATGTGGATTGTAAGCCGCATCCGCGCCTCGACCGTAAGATCGGCGAGAACCTCATCGATCATGGAAAGCCCATTTTCGGGTGTGGCATCAGCGAGGAAGCCGACCCTGCCAAAATTGATTCCGAGAATCGGTATCTGTCGCTTGAGTTTCTGGATGGTGCGCAGGATCGTGCCGTCGCCTCCGATGATGATCAGCAGGTCGGTATCCAAATCCTCGATCGGAACGCCTCTGCCCCGAGTTCCGATCCCGGATGCGGTATCCTGCTCGAATACTACCTCCTCGATTCCGGATTTCGATTCGAGATGGCGGGATACGAGTTCTGCCAGTCTGATTGCGCCGGGTTCATCGTACCGAGAGACGATTCCAACCCGCTTTACGGCTACGGTAACATCCCTGCTCATAAAACGCCTCATTAAGTATGGGGCGGGCGGTTACATTAGTCTTTTGTTTTCTTGCGTACCAGGAAACCAGAGTTTTTACCCGTGACCCAAAGACCAGAACTTTCACAGATACTCGCTCTGAATCGCTATGACCTCTGAGCTGTCCGTAGAATGGGCATACGCCTCCAATAGCTCGCAGTTCAGTTCCGAGAATGTGTGCCCCCAGTTGAACTTTCCGAGTATCAGGGCTGCCTGCTCATCTTCGCCGAGGATATACAGGGCGGCAGCGAATGCCTCGACAGTCGTTAGCTTAAACGGCTTTCCAAAGTTTACCGGGTTTGCAGCTACCAGATATGGAAGTGCTCGCTGTTTCATGCGGCGAAGTCTTCTGAAAACCAATTCCGCATCTGTCCATGAACAGTCCAGCGCAGAAATGCCTGTGCACACATCGTCAGGAGCAAGCGCCCTCTCTGAGAACGGGTTTAGCAATATCGAGCTGTACGGAAGTTCCGAGGGCTTCTTCTGCTGCGCCAATCCGAACTTGAGCAGTTTCCTGCCCGTGCACTTCTTTGGATCGCACTGGTTTGCATGATACAGGTACAGCGGGAGCATGATCACCCATTATCCGCAGATTCTTCTCATAATCCTTGCGTAAGCATCCGAAAGATCGCCTTTCTCGTACCGGTACACATCCTTGTCAAGACTCTCGATCCTGTCCTCTCCATAAGAACCCGCGTCCCAGAACCGGCAGCCATCCGGCGTTCCAACCTCATCGGCAAGCAGGATATCGCCTGCAAGGTTCTTCCCGAACTCGATCTTGAAGTCCGCGAGGATGATGCCTTTTTCGAGCAGATGTGCGCTCATGATATCGTTTATTCTTCTTGTGGATTCTTTGATCATGCCCAGTTCTTCGCGTGTGAGCCATTCGTTATCCAGAATCTCCTTCTCATCGATCAACCGATCCGTCTCCTCGAATTTGGTCGTGAACTCGCAGATTCCACCGGGTATCCTTGCGCCCAATCTCGGCTCGATTCCTGCCCGGGGGGTTTCTCCACTTTCGTAGCGTTTCAGCAGCGATCCTGCAACAAAATTGCGCCAGATCACCTCGATCGGGATGATCTCAAGATATTCGACTTCCATGACGTTTGGAGGGACGAAATCTCTAAAGTGCGTCGGTATCCCTTCTCTTTCAAGAATCTCGAACCAGTACGTAGACAATCTGCAGCAGACCTCGCCTTTGTCCGGGTATTCATCCTTCTTCAGCCCATCGAATGCGGTTATGCGATCTGTGAACTCAAAGAACGTCTTCCCATCCTTTCTGATGATGTCTTTCGATTTGCCCGCCCGCTCTCTGGTGGTCGTTGCCATGAGGTTATCTGTGAACCGCGGATGGTTTAACCTTTTCCGGGCAAGCCCGCGCCACCGGGAGCGTCACTTATCATACAGATATCCCAAGTTTAAAAGATGCTCCAAAAACCAATAGCAGTAGCTAACTTCATCATGGTACCTAACTAAAATTAATTAACCCACTCCACAAAACCACATCAGCCACCGGACACACCCAGACCTCCTGCCCATCGTGATAGTCTCCCGAAGTGACTTCTCCCACAAGATGCAGGGCTTTATGCCTGCTTTATCGTTGCCTCATAATCAGCACCCCGACCGCCACCATCAATCCTGCGCAGAGGTAGAATGGGGCGGCGAATCCGAACTGCGTGGCAAATATTCCCCCGAGCATGGGACCGACCACCATGCCGATTGCGCTTGCCATCGGAAAGAGACTCATCTGCTGTCCTATCATGCCCGGACTTGCGAGATCCGCGCCTGATGCGAGTGCTGGCACATTCACGGCAGCAGATGTTATGCCCGCGACAAACATGAGCGCAAACAACTGGAAGACTGATGTGACGTGAGCCATCCCGAGAAGCAGAAGCGCTGTTATGCAGAGCCCTGCTGCCACCATGTTCCTCTTGCCGATCCGATCCGAGAGGATGCCTATCGGCGTCTGGAAGAGCAGGCGTGCGGAAAAATAAGCGGACAGGGATACCCCAAGCCCGCCTACGGATGCATCCAGATGCACCTCGTAGACCGGAAGCAGCGTCGCCACGATCATGATCGCGAGCATCGTTGTGAATGTCGCGTACACAAAGAGTTTGATCTCGCCATTGGAGGTACGATTGGTCTTGTTCTTGCTGATGTCCCCCCGCCGGGACTCATGCGTCTCCTTGACGATACTATTTACGAGGAGCAGGCTTACCAGTCCGAGAACCGCGCATGCATAAAACCCTGCACCATAACCCCACGCCCCTGCAATTATGCCGCCAACCGCAGGTCCTGCTGCAGGTCCGATGCCCCGGATCGTCGAATATATGCCGATCGATCTCCCCCGGCTATCCGGCGCGGATACGTTGGTAAGCATCGCCAGGATTGCAGGAACCATCACCCCGACCATGATACCCTGCGCGGCGCGGATGATCAGCAACTGCTCAAACGTATCGACCTCTGCACAAGC
>JAYEFK010000087.1:0-1861 GCA_034658575.1 Methanobacteriota archaeon | reverse complement strand
TCCGGGCGAGATTGCGGCTGGCGGCAGGGGTTTGGACAGGGCGAAAGACATAATGCAGTAGAAATTCGAGAGGAGTGTGAGATGATTGAAGTTTGTCCGGAAGAATGCATATATAGGTCATGTTCGAATATATGTCAGGCGAAATCCGGGAGCAGCATTGTAGTTGTGACATTCACCCATGGCAATCATCAAACACGAGGGGTTGACTTTGAAGCTCTATAATGTCATCTGGAGACACAAATTTGTCGAGAAGATTGCGGACAAGCATGGTGTAACAGCCGACGAAGTTGAGGAGATCCTGTTCTTAGGGCACCACTTCCGCATGGTTGAAAAAGGGCAGGTGAAAGGAGAGAACCTGTATGTAGCTTATGGGCAGACAACATCAGGTAGATACTTGGTCGTCTTCTTCATCCGCAAACACCAAGCTGCTGCTTTACCGATTTCAGCCCGTGATATGAGTCCATCTGAACGGAGGTACTACAATGAACAAACAAAAGCGCGTTGAACCAATTCCGGAAGAATTTGCCAGTTATGAAGAGGCAGCCGAGTTCTGGGACACCCATGATACGACAGACTACCCGGATGCTTTCCAGACTGTAGACGTGGAGACTGCATTTAGAGGTCGTTACTACGAAATTGAGATTGAAGCGGACGTGGCTGAAGTGCTCCAGGCGCATGCCCGGCAGAAAGGCGTTACGGTCCGCAATCTGGCAAGCGAGCTTCTCCGCCAACAGCTTGCGACCGCGTAATCACAACGCACAGGACTCTGCCTAACGCGGTGTGTGCGGCTCGCACCCGAAACGCGCCCCGTCCGCACCCCCCCTCCCGCGATTGCGGCGCCAGTCCTACAAGAATCGGTTAGCGCCATCACCCCGCCATCCCCTGCCGCAATCCAACCAGCACCCCACCAGCCCCGCCCCCAAACCATCCCCCGCCGCATCCGAACCCATGAATCGCCACGTGATGCCAGAGTCACACAAGCACCAGCAGGAGCGATCAACCACGAACCGATCAGGGCAGCAGTGTCCGGGCGAGATTGCGGCTGGCGGATTGTGGTGTTGAAGAGCATTCGTATGAGTGCATCAAACTGAAAAGATATGAGGAAGAAAAGTCGTCTCACAATAAACCATATAAAGAAGTCTATCATAATTGGTTGTAAGGTGATGTTTACATGGAAGGAAAAACAGTAATAATAAGCTTGAATGGGGCGCAAGCAGAATTATTAAAATCACTCAAAGGCAAAGGTTTTGGAACGAAGGATGCGGAGATCATCAAAAACATCTTTATCACCTATATCAATGAAAAATCGTCTTTGAAGAGCACACATTTTGGAACGCAAGAAGAGGTGAGGGGAATGTATGATGAAACTTTTTGGGCTCGTCAGCGCGAACTACTAAAAGAAAAAGATAAGTTTGTGAGCATTGATGAGATATGAAATACGCCTCCACCCAAACGCTATAAGTTCTCTTAATAAGCTCAATCAAAGTACCAAAGAACGATTAATATCCAAAATAAGAGTATTGAACGATCGTCCTAAACTAAAACGAGCTGGCGCCGATATAAAGAAGATCAAAGATGCGAATCCAGAGGCATATAGGTTGAGGATAGGTGACTATAGGGTGATTTATGCCGTCGAGGGGGATGTCGTGTGGATTACAGAGATTATGTCCCGCGGCAGAGGCTATCGAAAGCATTAGTTTTTTTCCGCACGGATGCCCGCGAATTCGTTTGGGGGTGGCACAGGCTTTGGACTTCAGCCCCTTCACGTCCCCACATACCGCTCCACTGCCCGCCTCGACGAGTGCCACACTCTCCCGATCTTCACCGCATCCAGAACACCCCGCCTCGCAAGCAGGCTCAG
>JAYEFK010000086.1:0-1874 GCA_034658575.1 Methanobacteriota archaeon | reverse complement strand
TACTCTGCGATCTGGTCTTCCAGCTCCTTTAACTCGCCATAGACGCCGCTTTCCGTCATGACCGTCTGCGCATGATCGATCAGTGTCGCATAACTCCTTCTTTTTGCGATCGTGCCTTCAGGAGGGTTGTCAGAGTTGTAGATGTACAGATGCGGGATATTTCCAATCGCAATATCAGGATAGCATCGCTCTGAGAGCGCAACCGATTTTCCTGGCAGGAATTCAAGGTTTCCGTGCGTTCCGACATGCACGATCACATCAGCACCAAACTCATCTTCGAGATACCGGTAGGTAGCCATGTACTGGTGCGGCGGCGGAATCTCAGGGTCGTGCAGGATCTTGCAGACAGTCCCATCGCACCTCGATCCGGCACATCCCCGCTTTGGCTGGATGCAGACCACCGCGTTCCCGTATGTAACGCCTGTCACAACGATCTTACCATCGTAGACCATCGCCGCGGGAACGCCGTCCTTTGCCTCTCCCGGAGGGTTGCCCCACACCTCGCACATCCGTGCCCTGACATCCGGAGCAAGTGTGCCGAACCACTCCTCATACTCTGCCTTCGTAACCATCGCAAGGACTCCGCCGCTCTTGACGATCTCGTCGATCGTCGTCCACCGAAACTCTGCGATCGCTTTGCGGCTCATGATCGTCTCGATCAGTTCCTTTCCGCTTTCAGGCGGATCGACCGAGTATCCGCTCTCCTTCATCCGCCCGAGTATCCTTGCAACGCTCTCGAGCGTATCGAGATGTGCGCCTGCTCCGATCGTCGCCTCGAGACCCGCACACGGGCTGTTGTGCAAGATAAATGCAACTTTCCGCTTCTGTTGTGGTTTGTCCTTGAGCGCGATCCATTTCCTGACCCGGTTTGCGACCTTTCGCACCCGATCCTCGATTGCGGTATGCATCTCGAACTCAGTCCCGTGCGCCTGCTCCGATGTCGCAACCCCGATGATGATCGGCTCGACCACGCCCTCGAACTCAGGCATCGCAACGCTCCAGCCGATCTCGGTACTGCCAAGTCCATGAAGATCCGCGTTCCACCCATCCTCTGTCGCATGGTACGCCATCAACGGATGGAAGACCGGCACATCGAGCCGTTTCAGCACATCCACAGATCCTGCGTCATCGTCCCCAAGATTGAAGACCGACTGGAGGTTTATAAGCGCATCGATCTCGAGAAAATCCATGAAGAACTCTTCGATGACCTCCCGATCGGGTTTGGATCCGAGTTCGGCATCACCGATCCCGTGACAGAATACAGGAATCACACAGGAGTCCTTCTCAAGTTCGCGGACCAGCGAGTTTACAATCATGAGATCCCCGCTCTCCCGGTACCTCCGGTTGAAGAGGATGCCGACGGTATGCTTCGATTCTTCGGGTTTGTACCATTTTAGATACTCCTTGATTCCTACGAAAGCCCTGTCCGCATCCGGATGGTAGATTCCCTGCCACAGCATCTCTTCTGGCGGGGCGTACTCGTATTCTATGCCCAGAACCTCTTTTCCCATGTACTGAAGCATGTTCTCTATGTTTTCTGATCCGCCGTAGACGTGGTAGGCATTGACCGCTGCTGTGATCTTTAATGGGACGTTTGAAAGCTGCCAGAACGACGGATCGTAGCCAAAGGAGATTATCGGGATGTCCTGATCCTGATCCAGTCTTTCAATGATCTCGTCCCAGACCCAATCGTTCGTCGGACGCAGTAGAATAACATCCGCATCCCCGAGCATCTGTGTGCACCGATCTCGCTTCTCCTCATCCTCAAGATCACGCGGAGTCCATGCACTGAGCGCGATCCCGAGTTTCGCACACGCCTCTGCAAGGAGCGGTATATCACTCCCCCATGTTATCGAGGTCAGTTTCATCTCAAC
>JAYEFK010000085.1:0-1888 GCA_034658575.1 Methanobacteriota archaeon | reverse complement strand
TATTATGTAAAAAAGAGAAATATATTTATGATATTCTTGCTCTACTGGGGCGTAACCTCGCTCCTCGTGTACTCATACCTGCAGGAGAAGGTGCCATGGCTCGTGCTCCACATCCTGCTCCCGTTCGCCCTGATCGCGGGCGCATATCTCGGCGAGTTGCTGCCGTCCCTCAGCAAGAGACCGCGAGCGATCGAAGCAGCGGTGGTGATCATCCTCATACTCTCTGCCGGACTGTTCATCCATCAAAGTATATTTATAAATTATTACGAAAACACGGATTCCGACGAGATCACGATTCGCGACATCCCGGTACACGGGCTTATCTATGTGCAGACCACATCAGATGTGCTTGACACGATCGGTTTTGTCGATCAGCATGTCCGGGACGATCCGAACACAAGTATAACGATCGCCGCGCAGGATAACGATTATTGGCCCCTGCCCTGGTACATGCGGAATTATAAGGGCTGCGGCTACCTTAACTCGGTTCCAGAGCGTTCGGATTCTGATATAGTCATCATTCCTACGGATGAGACGCACAATATTACGCTTGACTGGAGATACTCGAAAAAGGTCTTCACGCTGCGCCCAGGTTATGATATGGCGATGTATTATTACAACCCCGAGTAGATCGCCTTCATGGTGGCATGCCTGATGCGCGCACCCATAAACGCGTCTCGCATCTTCCTCTTCGAGTATTCGTCCTCGATCCATTCAACACCCTCGAAAGCGACGTTCTGGAGCACCAAACCATAAGCGGGCGCGGGCTTAATCCCCTGATGAAGGGGGTGACGCTTCGGATCGAGCAATTCCCTGATCCAGCCGGAGTCCTGCGATCCCGCTCCGACATGTTCTAATGCGGCAGCGATCCTGCGCACCATATTCCAGAGAAAACTCGGCGCCGAGACATCGATGATGATAAAACCGTCTCTTTCGCAGACCTCGATCCTGTTGATGGTCCTGACCGCGCCTTCTATCTTCCTCGCGAAATTTGAAAAATCGTGCGTTCCTGCGAAGAGGCTGCCCGATTCCCGCATAGCAGGGACATTGTACCCCCGATCGTACAAGTAATACCGGTAATCGCGGCGCACAGCCTCCCTGCGGGGATCGAAACCATAAGGCACCTCTGCATAAGCCCACACCCAGATATCGTCAGGAAGATCGTGGTTGATGATTCTTGGAAGCGGGTCGCCAAACCCTGCACTGGTATCGAACGCAATGACCTGCCCTGCCGCATGTACGCTCCGATCTGTCCTTGCCGCCCTCGAATACCGTGCTTCTTTGATATCGTCCACAATGCCATTCTTTCCGAGCGATGTGAAAATCTCCGACTCGATGGCATGCGCGTTTTGCTGGATCTGGAACCCATGGTACCGATCTCCGATGTATGCCAGTTTGAGTGCGATTCTGGTTTTGTTAGTCATTCTCATTCCACTGCCTTATTCCGATGGGGGTTTGGTTGTATGGAATAATGGTATCCGCTTCAAATCATAAGGTGACTGTACATCCGCGTGTGCGGGACATTCGTGTGATTCGTACAATTCGTGTAATTCGTGATCTACTGGTGTTGATTTTATCACGAATTCCACGAATTTGATCACAAATATTTGATGCATTTTGCCATCGTTTTTGGAGTGGATACGTGGTAAGGTTCATAACATCGCGTACACAAAAAGGCTCAACACATCGCGTACACCTCAAGTGCATGGCAGGTTCATAACATCGCGTACACTTTTCGCGTTCAGCACTTCTCTTCGAATATTTTTACATTTTCACCGACCTTGTACTCATAAATCTTGATAAGACCCGCCTCCTCTTCGTTCTTCTCTCGATAGTAGATCAATAATTGTTCCTGCTTTGTGTCGATGGTGGCCCACACATATTCATG
>JAYEFK010000084.1:0-1893 GCA_034658575.1 Methanobacteriota archaeon | reverse complement strand
CGGGAATTTAACCGCAGAGTACGCGGAGGGACGCGGAGGGGAAATAAACGGTTATAGGCTCTGCGTTCCTCTGCGTCCTCCGCGGTTATTTTTCTTGCCAGAAAGTACAGAATCGCAATCGGGCGACCAACCAACATACCTGAGTAGTTACGAGTTTTGCAGATTTTGTAAAATGGTATAATATAGCATGGTATCATGGATTTGGGACAAAATTCGCGCACACCCGGACCCACGCCAGTGCGGCAGGTTTGTCGCCAATAGGGAAGACGACAGCCCCCTCATTAATCATCATTAAATACTATGGACGCGCAAGTTTCAAACATGGCTACAGAAGTCTTACTCGAACTTAGTGATGCAGTGGACGTTCGCGAAAAAGAGTTTTCAGAGTTCTCCAAATCAATAGCGGAACTGTCAGAAGAGGACCATCCTGATGATGAGGCATACATCAAAGAGTTTTACGAGCGTGTGCATGGTTTCATGGACAAAACGTCCGATCTGATCGCGGCATACCAGGAGTATATAGCAGCGCTTGAGAACGCATGTACCAAACAAGAAGAATAGCGATCTACGGCAAAGGCGGGATCGGAAAGTCCAGCACCGCCTCAAATGTCGCAGCAGCGTGCGCGGATGACGGGCATTCGGTCACCATCATCGGTTGCGACCCGAAGAGCGATTCCTCGATCACGCTGCTCAATGGCAGGCGGATTCCTACGGTGATGGATCTGATACGGCAGGGAACCGAGCTCTCTCCGGAGAATGTCGTCTACGAAGGTTACAAGGGCGTCAAGTGCATCGAGGTCGGCGGACCAGAGCCCGGTGTCGGCTGTGCTGGCAGGGGGATCATCGTCGCGGTCACAGAACTGCAGAAGATCACAACAGTGCTTACAGAGAGCGATCTTGTGATCTACGACGTGCCAGGGGATATCGTGTGTGGTGGATTTGTAGCGCCGATCCGAAAGGGGCTTGTTAGCGAGGCATATATTATCTCGTCAGGAGAATACATGCCGATTTATGCTGCAAACAACATCTGCAAAGGTCTTTTGAATCTGAAGATGCCGCTTAGTGGAGTGATCTGCAATTCAAGGAATGCCCCGAGAGAGGAAGAAATCATAACCGAATTTGCAAAATCCATCGGAAGTAAACTCGTTGCATTCATCCCGAAAGACGATATCGTGCAGGACTGCGAGCGGCAGGGGTTCTCTGTGCTCGAAAATGCTCCGGACTCCGCAATCGCAGATGTGTACCGCAAGCTTGCGAAAGCGGTCATGGACTGCGAACATTCAGCGATACCAGCTCCGATGGAGGACGACCGCCTTCGTGAACTGCTCAATATGTAGGTGTGTGTGCGAGGTGCAGATGAACAGACAAATCTTAATCGATCTTCTTACAAATATTCTAAGCTCGCAGGGGTATGATGTGAATCCCCTGATCCGGGGAACCCATCCGCGAACCGATCTGGTTGTTGCGAAGGACGGGGGGATGACCTGCATCCAGTATGGCGGGAACGAGACCGATCTGCGGTATTTCGCAGATGCCGTGCAGGGGGCTTACGATGCGCTCTTCATATCCGACGAGATCACCGACCAGATGGTGCTCTTCGCGGATCGGTACAACATCAGGATGTGGGGTCGTGCTGAACTCGAGATCCGCATCGGAAAGGCGATGCTTGCAGAGGCAGAAGACGCACGTTACGATCTTCTGGGTCAGGGGTACCAGAAGTCTCATGAGTACCGCGAGCCTCTTGGACACCATGAGTCCCAGGGGCGTTCTGCTGGCAGGATGCCCGAGACCATCGAGATCGCAGATGATTCGCGTGATGCGCTGCAGCTTCGATGCGCGGCTATACGCGTGGATGAGCTACGTGCGATCGCGACTGCGAAGGGGTTCGTCAGC
>JAYEFK010000083.1:0-8687 GCA_034658575.1 Methanobacteriota archaeon | reverse complement strand
TTATCTTCTCCCAGAGACTTCTTTTACTTCCCAACTTCTTCCAAACGGATTGAAATAGCTGACAGGCAAGTTGCTGCGCCTGGTCCACCAAAAACGCCAGCATCATCAACATAGCGAAAACAACTGACAGATTCTGGTACTGTCCAATTTTCTAGTGATAGGATAGAATATCCCTAATCAGAAACTTTTTAACTATCAGATCCAGCAGCGAATGGTCGGAAACCTGACCAACGCCGATCCGGAGTTAGGTAGATTGGTAGCTCTGGGTCTGAAACTCTGACAGGTGGAGGTGAACAATGAAGAGAATAGCATGGGGAATTACAGGTTCCGGCGATTGGACACACGAGACTTATGCTGTAATGGCAGATATCAAGAAGAAGACTGACCTTGAATTCATGGTATTCCTGTCAAAAGAAGGGGAGGGGGTACTCAAGTGGTACGGTATATGGGACGAGATCCAGCGTGATTTTCCCAATTTCAAGACAGATGCCGGACCCGATTCGCCTTTCATAGCCGGACCGCTGCAGGTTGGTTACTATGACCTGCTGTTGATCGCACCTGCAACAGCAAATACTGTGGCAAAGATCGTCCACGGGATCGCTGATAGCCTGGTTACCAATGTAGTAGCGCAGACCTCAAAAGGAGATACTCCGATATATATACTGCCGGTGGATCAGATACGAGGCAAGATCAAGACCGTAGCCCCCACAGGAAAGAAATTCGAACTCAAGATGCGAGAGGTAGATGTATCCAACTCAGAAAAACTTGCACGGATGGAGAATATAACCGTATTGAAAAGTCCTGAGGAGATCTATGGTATAATAGGGATCTCTTAAGGAATGTGGTGGACAGGCAACTGTGTAAGGGGTGATATGAAAGAGATTTCTTATTACTTTCCAGAGACTGTTTAATTATTTCACAAAACCATTCTGTATATATATGATTATGTGCATTCCCAGAAAAATCAAAGAGACTTCCGGAGACGCCTTCCAGCAAGATACAAAATATCAACGAGGACGTCTTCCGGCAGGGTATCCGGACATCTCAAGCAAGCCCGGCATATATAAACGGTATCCCTCTGCTCCAAAGGTCGAGCTCGATCCTCCGAAGCACGGCGGTGGAACGCCGATCTGGGATATTCTAAAACGCCGCAGAAGTGTTCGAAACTGGAGCGATGAGCCTCTTGAAAAATCAGAACTCTCACAACTGCTGTGGGCGGCACAGGGGATCACCGACCAACAGTTCGGTTTCAGGACAGCACCATCAGCCGGAGCACTGTATCCGATAGAAACGTATCTTGTGGTTAATTTCGTGGAGGGCGTTGATCCGGGGATATATCACTATTCAGTTGAGATGCATGAGCTTGATCTCCTTATATCCGGAGAGTTTCGCGCCCAGGTTGCGCATGCTGCCCTCGATCAAGAGATCGCATATCGTGCGAACGCGGTCTTAATCTGGACCGCGGTCTTTGCGCGATCGAAGTGGAAGTACAAAGAGAGGGCTTACCGCTATGTATATCTGGATTGTGGCCATATAGCAGAGAACGTGGCGGTGGCCACAGTTGCAATGAATCTTGGCAGTTGCCAGATTGGTGCGCTCTATGATGATGAGGTGAACGCTCTTCTGGGCGTGGATGGCAGAGATGAAAGTGCTATTTATATGACCGTGGTTGGAAGAATATAGCATGTCCCTGATTCGACCGGCGATACAATCTGATGAAAGATCGGTTTATGACCTGATCACAACGCTTATGGGATTTCCACTCGAACAGGCGGCGTTTCACGATGTCTTCATCAGGAATCTCCATTCTGAAAGCGTGCTATACTACGTCGCAGAGCGCGATGGAGTTATTGTTGGTTTCGGAAGTCTCCATATCGAGCCCCAGCTCCACCATCTCGGACTGGCAGGGGAGATTCAGGAGCTTGTCGTGCATGAAACAGTTCGCAGCAAAGGTATCGGTGCAGAACTCGTATCAAGACTCAAAGAGGAGGCAGAGAAGCTGGGCTGCGTCTCCATTGAAGTTACGACGAGGAAAAGATGGGTTGATGCGCAGCGGTTTTACAAGAGCGTTGGGTTCAGGCAGACGCATGTTAATTTTACAAAGGAATTGAAAAGGTGACCAATATGAAAACTATAAACCTGTTAGGCATATCTGGAAGTCCAAGACTCGCATCCACCGACTACGTGGTGCATGACGCGCTCGACTATGCCAGCCAGAAACACGCAGCACAAACAGAGTACATAACACTCCACAAGAGAACGATCGGCTTCTGCAATCACTGCGACTTCTGCGTCAGGAAGCGTGAGGGCTGCATCCAGAAGGACGGGATGGAGGAGATATACGAGAGATTTATGTGGGCTGATGCCGTGCTTATAGGAACGCCGGTATACCAGGGGACATTGAGCGGGCAGACAAAGACGATGCTTGACCGGTTCCGTGCGCTCGTTGCCAAAGATCCGGCTGCGCTTCGAAACAAGGTCGGAGCAGCCGTGGCTGTGGGCGGGGACCGGGTCGGGGGGCAGGAACTTGCGATCCGGTCGATTCTTGATTTCTATGTGATAAGCGAGATGATACCTGTCGGCGGCGGCTCGTTCGGTGCGAATCTCGGAGGCACGTTCTGGTCGAAGGATAAGGGCGCGGAAGGCGTCAGCGCGGATGCGGACGGCATCAGGAGTATGCACCGGACAATCGACCACTTGATCTCGGTTGCAGGGATGATTAAGGAATCGAGAGGTGATACGGATGCTTAGGATCGCATGGGGGATCACAGGATGCGGAGATCAGATCGAAGAGACTTTTGGAATCATGAAGGATCTCTCGGAGCGTTATGATCTGGATATCAGGGTGTATCTCTCCAAAAACGGCGAACTTGTGATGAAGTGGTACAATCTCTGGAAGGACTTAAAAGAGCTGTTTCCGAAAGTGAGTGTCGAATATGGCGCTAACTCGCCGTTTATCGCAGGGCAGCTCCAGATGGGGAAGTTCGATCTCTTTCTGGTCTGTCCGATGAGTGCGAACAGCGCGGCAAAGATTGCGTACGGGATTGCGGACTCGCTTCTCACAAACGGCGTAGCTCAGGCGGCAAAAGCGAAAATACCGATCTACATCTACCCTGCTGACCAGTACGAGGGTTCTGTCACGACGATACTTCCCGATGGGAAGGAGATGACCTTGTACATGCGGGATGTGGACATCGAGAACGCTGACCGGCTGAAACGGATGCAGGAGATCACGGTTCTTGAGAGCATCGGTGAGATCGAGGGTGTTGTGAAGAAGCATATAGAGGGTACTCCGGGGTGATGGGGTACTATCTGAACGTCCTCTGGTGTTTTCACTAAAAAACGTTCATAGCGCCCCATATTCTATAATAAATTAAAAAGTCGCTGATATAAAACATGCCCAGCGATCATAATCCCCCAATGGTCTTTCTGGCATCCTCATAAACATCGACGCTGAGCCACATCACCCGTGCAAGCCGCTCCAGCGCATCCAGTGCCTCGATCTTCGATAGTTTTCGAATCTTTGCTGATCGGATCAGCACACCGATCGAGCCAGCAACCTCCAGCCCAAGCCCTGTTGCAAACCGTCTTGCCGCAAGATCATCGAGAAGAATCGGGCAGTTCTTTCTTCTTGCAAGCATTATGGCAGCGGTTTCCCCGATCTCGATCCCCACACTCTTTGCAATCTCTTTTACGCTATCACTGGTGTCGATTTCTTCAATTACGATCCAGCCATCTCTTATCTCGCTTTCTATCAGGAATGCATCTGCTGCCCCCTCTTCTTTACCGCGGTCTACAACCTCGATTTTGACGTCAACGGGTATTGTCACCGTCCCAAACAATTCTTTGAGAAGATTCAGACGGTATATCCTTGCAAGGTGGATCAGCGGTCCCGAATTGCTTACAACTACCCTTCCTTCAGAGCCCACTTGATATCCACATCCAGATCCTCTTTTTTATATTGAAAAGGAATGTTCGACCTCTTTAACTCCTCAAGCGCACCGCGGTAGGTTATTCCAGCCATCCTTGCCGCTTTCCAGAGGGATATTTCTCCGCAACGGTACAACTCCAGTGCTTTCTTGGTGCGGTATTCTTGAAGCCCGGTACCAACGAGTTTGCGGAGCATGGTTCCTTTATCAACGAGTTCCAGTCTGCATGCCTCTTCGATATCATGCAGATATTGCTCTGGCAGTCGGACAGATATCGTTTTCATGGTTGATCTGAGATTACATTTTATTAGAATGTATACTTAAACCTGCGGTTACACAGAAGCTTATACATCATCCCCTCCGGCACTCCCGCTTCCGCCCATCAACTCCTCATACACCGCCTCAACCGCAACAAGCATCTCCCCTTGGGTAACGCCAAGCATTGCCGCCGCATACATCGCACCGCCTGCGCCGACCCCTTCCTTGACCTCGCCTGCCTCGTATTTACGCAATCCCGCCATACGCGAACCAGCAAATCCCGGATCGACAACATGGATTGGGCATCCGAGATCGCGGATCACCGCATCAAAGTCGATCGAAGGATCCTGGGACACGTACTTCGTGGTCGCAATTGAGATTCTGCCGGTATCGATACCGAGATGCGTAAGTATCGTAAATACCGTAATCATCTGGGTGCCGCCTGCAAGGACGATGCTCATGTCAGACGACGTCATGCCGCGGATTAGCCCTGCAACAGCAGGCATCATCGGATCGCCGATGGCTGCGATGGCACGCAGCGGATCAGCACGCGCCTCATCTGTGGTGAGCCCTGATGCATCGATGCCCTGCCGCACAACCGCACGTTTGATCTCGAGGGGATTTTCCATGTAACTGCTGCTGATGCCGTAATCGTACCCGAGTGCTGTGAGGATTCCAAGAGCAGTGGTCGTGCCGCCGGGAATGCTCTCGCCTATGGTGATAAAGTCTGATAGTTTCCCGAGTTGCATGCCGATCTGTGTTGCACTCTCATAGATCGCACCCGCATGAGGCACAGCGTCTCCGTACCTGATATCACGCCCTGGCTCTGCGCCAAGATCGATTGCCGGAACATCAGGTACGATCCGAAGTCCTGCGTTTACGAAGAGGTACGGGATGCCGGTCAGTTGCAGCGCAGCGCGGGTCATGACGGCAGGCGTTGGCGCGCCGTCTGGTTTCATCGGCAGTTCCGGAACGCTACGGGTGCTGCCATATACCACGATCTCGGCATCGCCTGCCGGCGTGTAATCATTCAGTTCGGTGGTTGCGCCTGCAGCCGAGATATTCGGGATCCGGCACGTATCGGTGTTCGAGAGTATGCAGAGAAAAAGAGGATTGGACCAACAGTCTTCCGGGGTTTCGGTTGACGTGATCCAATTGCTTGACATTGTGCCTGGTCGCAAAACCGCGAGAGAACGTCTCTGCGGCATGTTTACGATGATTATGTGCTGGATGTTGCCATAATGTGGACTGAGGTGGGGTGCTTGGTGATACGACCCATCTCAGCCCCAACTAAGTGTTTCACGCCTTTTTCAGCAGCGATATCCAGTATCCGCTGGGTGATCACACCATCGAAGACCACGCTCTCAATGGTATCGGTGCAACCTTTCAGCGAATCCGCCAGATCCCGTACCGGCACCTCCTTGATGACATTGGTGTCGCTGTCGAGCAGCCGTGCATTCATGGTACCAGCAAGTTCCTTTGCGTATGTTGTGAATTCGGAACCGTTCTCTGGTTTCTCTGCCTTGGGGGGTTTCGAAACGGCTTTCCTGCGTACCTTCGTACCGCGATCGTGTATCTTCCTCTTTGGTTCGGCTTCCTGCGCATAACCGATGACCGCTTGATCGACCGGCTCCTTCTGGCGCAGCGCTGTCACGATCTCCTTCTGGACGAGTTCCTCAACACCCTTACCATCAGGAGCACGCGCCACAAAATCGAGGTCCACCATCTGGAGCAATTCCTTGATGATCAGTTCTCCGCCGCGATCCCCGTCTGTGAACGCTGTGACGGTCTTCTCCTTGCACAGCGGGATGATCGAATCCGGAATGCTCGTCCCGCCGACGGCGACTGCATTCTTGATCCCGTATCTCAGCATGGTGAGCACATCTGCCCGCCCCTCGACAAGAATGATTGTATCGGAGTCCGCTACATGCGGACCTGCAGGAAGATTATCTTTGCCATAAGAAGTGATCTCCTCAATCCTCACCGATTTCTTCACTTCCTCCGCAATCTCCTGGCTTTCAGGGACTGTCTGGTTAAACATCTCGGTCAGGACGTACTTCGCCCTGTCGATGATGCGCCTTCTCTTTGCAGCGCGCACATCTATCATCTTCTCAAGCAAGATGTGTGCGGTACACGGACCAACACGGTCGATTGTCTCGAGCGATGCTGCCAGAATCGCAGTCTCGACGCGATCGAGGCTTGAGGGGATGGTGATCGTTCCACTCGACTTTCCGCCTTTGGAATTGATGTCCACATCGATCCTACCGATCCGCCCGGTCTTCTGGAGATCGCGCAGGTCAAGATCGCTGCCCAGCAACCCCTCGGTCTGTCCGAAGATCGCTCCGACTACATCGGGTCGTTCGATGAGCCCGTCTGTTGATATTGTAGCTTGAATGACGTATTTCGTTGTATCAGAATCTTGCATATAATTCACCTCTACAAAAATAGTCTCATGATTAACCCACTCACACCAATGCATTCTCAAAGTAACGCGTTCCACCGCGTGTTACGGTTTATTGCATCTTTCTGCAGCTTATATGAATATGATTGATGATTGACCTCTGATGTTCCCCTCGAACCGCATCTGGGTTCTACCTTGAAAATCGTTGAGATCTTGCAAATGTGATAACCGTTGACTATTTTTTTTTATCGGTTGTACCTACGTTTGTCGGTTACGCTATAATAATGTTATGGTTTCCAATATTATCCAATATATTTTATAATGTACTGCTGTAGTTTCAGGATATGCCGATTGAGCCCCTGCACGTCCTTTATATCCTTCTGCACCAGTTTCTTCAGCCGGGTACGCAGGGCAGTGTCGATCACCACACCACGGGACTGTAGATAGTTAACGATCTGCGCTGAGAGTTGGTTGCCCCTGCGATCCCAGTCCGTAAGCACGATCACAGAATCGTAGTTGCTTGCAAGTGAATCCGTAAAATGCAACAGGGACTGCCCATAAGGCGACTCGATCGCGCCGTAGATCCCGAGACCGCGCAGTGCCGACTCGTCATTTTTCCCCTCCACCACGATCACTGCGCCGCGCTCAGACATCTCCTTAAGATCCTGCAGCACGCGCTCGATCAGTTCGTAGCGGCGAACCGCATCCTTAATTCTCGCGGTCATGCTCAAAAAATAACGATAGTTTCCGGATCACGTCCTCCCTGGCGACACCGATCAGTTCAACCGACTTCCTTGTGCTCGCCAGACCGTTCAGCCGGACCTGTGAGGAACTTATCCCAAATAGCCTTGATAACTCCCTGATCAACTGTTTGTTTGCCTTACCATCTATGGCTTTTGCAGACACTTTCGCGCGGATCCGGTTTCGCGACTCATCGTATCCGCTCGGGACTTCTGTTCTTCCGGAGCCGGGTATGACCTTTAAATCGATCATCACACCGTTTCCTGTATCTTTTATGGCATCTTCGTAGGACATTAGGCTTGTTTTTGTGGTTGTAGCCCGGACGCACTAACTCCGTGAGATCATCCACTGGATTTTTCCGTTGTCATCACAGTACCCTCGTGCCGGGCAATATCACCTGTTCCGCACCGGGGTTGGCTTGGCAGTCATCGATAGGATTACCAGTAACTCCTGCAAGGACCTATTCAGTGCGGTTCTGTGCCCCGTTCTTATGCTCCGGTGATCATCGATTCACACCAGTCCTCGATAGATAGGGGTATTGACAGGTGGGGCATCATGGTATATATCGGTTGCTGCGAAAGGAAGAGACGATGCCAGTGTACGTAGCGGATTCGTCGGTATTCATCCTCGGAATGCCACTTCCCTCCCGGGTGCAGAACCGGATCATCACCACGCCCGAGGTCATCGGGGAACTGAAGGACGTAAAATCAAAAATGGTGTTTGAGACAGCGCTTGAGTCTGGCGTGGAGGTCGAGTCACCACTCGCCCACCCCACCCAGGAGGTAAGGTCACATGCAAGCAGAACGGGCGATATCGAGCGGCTATCTGATACCGATATCGGCATTCTGGCAAAAGCCCTTGAGCACAGCGGCATCCTCTTCACCGATGATTATGCGATCCAGAACGTAGCAGAGAGTCTCGGGATCGAAACAGAACCGATCCTGCAGGACGGGATCAAAGAGACGTTCGAATGGGGCAGACGGTGCAAGGGCTGCGGCAGGCGGTTCGGAAGCGATGTGCGGATCTGTACGGTCTGCGGAAGCGAAACAAAGGGATACAAAAAGAGCAGAAAGGTTTTAAGATGACTACAATCGGTATCGATATCGGAGGCGCAAACACAAAGGTTGCATCGGCAGATGGGGGCATCGCAGAGATACATTACCTCCCGATGTGGAAGGATGCAGCACTCCCTGACCTCTTAGCAGGTATTGCGGATCGACTGATGCCAGACAAGGTCGGGGTCGTGATGACCGGCGAACTTGCTGACTGCTTCGAGAGTAAGGGGCAGGGAATCGCATCCATCTCTGATGCGGTCGAGCATGCATTTCCGGAGAGTAAGATATATTATCTTAACAATA
>JAYEFK010000082.1:0-1917 GCA_034658575.1 Methanobacteriota archaeon | reverse complement strand
ATCCGGATCGTGTTCATCCAATAGACGTTTTGTTCGATCACATCGAATCCGGCATCCCGTATCATCGAAGGTAGATCCCTCCTGATAAAATCCCTTGCAGTCTCTCCTTCCACAAGCATCCATACCTTAAATATTGGCACAGCCAGCGTACGTTTTGGGTACGCATAATCAAGGACAATGATCTTCCCGCCCGGCTTTAACAGCCTCCGCATCTCGCAAAGCACATTCATCCGCACGGGATGTGGCATCTCATGCAAGCCAAAGGTCACGGATGCGCGGTCGAAGTATCCGTCAGCATAAGGAATCTCCTCGGCATTGGCGTAACAGAATCGTATGTTGCCTTCACTCTTGTTTTCTGCTTTCTTAAGCATATTTTCGGATAGGTCAACTCCCACCACCCCCCCATCACTCCCTATCTCCTCTGCAATTATCGCACACAACGTACCAGTCCCGCAGCAGACATCCAGAACCTTTTGACCCGGATTCAAATCCATTTTATCGATGGTGAGCTTTCTCAGGCTCTCTTCTCCACCGAAGAAGGAGGCGATGAATCTGACAAGCGGATCGTATATATGCGCGATCCTGTTGCAATCATCCCTGTAGTGCTCTGGCTTTTCCATACTCATGATTATGTTTCCGGAAGGTATATGGTTTGACGTCATCCGCTGCAGTGGCGTTCTCTGGCAAAACAATTTAAATATAAAGAAGTATAAGTGATAATCACTGACACGAGAGGGATGTTAATGGCAAAAATATTCGCAAAGAACCTGTCAAAGAAGAACGTAATGAGCAGTGACGGATCGATACTTGGTACACTGTACAACGTCGTGATAGACATCCGAACCGGCGAGTTGATCAATCTCGTGGTGAAGCCAGATCTGGCTGTGGATCGGAGCATGTACCAGTCGGAAGGAAATTACATGCTAATTCCTTTCGGCGCGGTTCGTGCAGTCAAGGATGTTATCGTAGCAGATAAAAGAGAAGCGAGGGGCATATAATCACGCTGTTGCCGGCAACTGATCCATAACCTGCGAAACGATCCCTTTAAAGTATGCACACCATAACGTGAGTTCTGTTTAGTACCCTGACAGCCTCTTCTGCTTCTGCGGGCTAACTGGCAGGAGTTTGACCCGCTCTGCCCCCTTATCGCTCTCATAAATGTGCATCGAATCGGCATAATCGACCAGTTTAACGATCCGGCAATTGTTCGGGCGGATCACCTCCCGATTCAGCATATCGATGATCGCAACGATATTTACCTGCCACGCGGTGTACAGATCACGGCTCCGCCATGTCAAGTGCACTTCGACGCTCTGGTCGCCGAGATGCCGGACCCAGATGCGCTGCAAACAATTTCCACACCACATAGATTTACCGTTCCTGCGCACGTAAATTACATGGTTCGGAACCTCGACGCAGTAAACTTCGCCGCAGTATTCAACCATATCAACCATACTATCTCTGTGCAGATGTCTGCCGTTCTTGAACGATCTGTCCTTGACTTCGTAATATTCTATACCGGTTCGCTTCCATATATCAGCACTTCTGCCGTTGCCACTTTTCAGTACCAACTCCTGCATATCACTTGCCAAGGTCTTTGAAACCGTGCAGTACCGAACAGTCGTGCCTCTATTGTGTGCGTCCCCGATTTCATACGTTTCGAGGAAAGTTTTTATCTGATCTGATGGTAGATGGTTCACAAATTCCGGGATGAATTTGTGATGAGCCTGCCCAAATTGGGAAACGTATGTTGCAAGTTCTTTATTATTTATTACAAACTGGATACACCCATCACAATTCTTATCACATTCCTCAATCACGTTGAAAGATGGATGAAGAGCATTAAGGATTTTACGATACTTTACCACATTCTTCTTCTGTGAAATCCTGACTCTATATCTACCATTATTTATGGTA
>JAYEFK010000081.1:0-1927 GCA_034658575.1 Methanobacteriota archaeon | reverse complement strand
ACCATAAAACCCGCCTGATCGCCAACTTCATCCGCAACAAAGAGCGGCTGATCGAGCTTTTGCAGGAGCAGAAGCAAGTCATCATCAACCGCGCCGTCACCCGCGGCATCGATCCCAATGTCCGCCTTCACAACCCCCTCACTGAAATCTATCAGAGTGATATCGCCGCCATCAGCTTTCAGAACAGGGCGTATGCTCTCCTGTATGATTCTGTCTATCATCTCAAACGACGTACTTTCATCCATCGGGTTTATGACACCTCTCAAGGATATTCAGCTGACCAGTGCTGATAAGACTTCGCAGGAACCTGTAGTAGAATAGGATAATCAACTCGCCTCAACGAGTTCCAGCTCCACCCGCCGCCGAAAATGCATCTTCAACAAACTCAGGATGCGCGAGTTCGAGGACCGTCTCAAGATCCACCACATCTCCCGGTTCGCACTTCAGCAGCAGTGGAAGCGCACCATCCCTGCCGCGTTCATACTCGTGCCGGAGCCGGACCGCATCACAACCCGCGACCCCTGAGCCATATCCCCCCGTGCAATCCCGAGCACCCGCTCGATTGCCTTGAGACTGCCAGTGTAACCGATGCGCCGCAGCGGATATATCAGGTCCGTATGAAGCCGGAAACACATTATCAACGAACCTCGGATGCCACAATCTATAACAATCTATATCTTCCGAACGCGGCATTGAAGTGATGAGGGTTAACGTGGCGGTGTTGAGCCAGAGGGTTTTTAATGTGATAGAGGTAAGTTTAGAATAATACTGTCTGTAGTGTATCTTACACTGGGAGGGCGAGATAATGGGGATTAATAAGTCAGATATTGATGAATTGATGAAAAAAAGAGATGTTGATGGACTGATAAACGCACTTGGGGATGAAGATGAGTGGGCGTGTTGGGCTGCTGTCCGTGCACTTGGCATGATAGGTGCGCCAGCAGTTGTCCCCCTGGAAAAGGTGGTTGACGATCAAGATAAGAATGTTCGCTGGTGTGCTATTGCTGCGCTTGGTGAAGTTGGTGATGAAAGCGCGATCGATTGTGTGGAACCTGCGCTTTGGGATGTGGATTCGGATGTGCGTTGGGCTGCGGCTCATACACTTGGCAGAATTGGTGATGAGCGGGTGGTTGAGTCTCTGATACCGGTACTTGATGATAGTGATAAGGACGTGCGTTGGGCTGCTGCCTATGTGGAAAGGCTCAACACATCGCGTACAGTTGTGAAATTTCAAGCGTAAAGACATAGCGCATCCGACGATGTGTTATGGTAGAATCAACCGAAACAACTACGGAAGAGGAACAGGAGCGCAATCGTATGCAGTCAATCGATATCAGAGAGGGGAACGACCCTCCAAAGTCTGCAAAAGTCTTGGCAGGTCAAGATCATGGTTACAAAAATGGGTCGAGAGGTACAACAGCTGTAATAAACGCAATGAGAAGAAATGGTTCAAGGAAAAGTCCAGAGCACCAAAGAATGTTCACCGGAAAACGGATTCGGAGATGGAACAACTTGTAATAAATGTGCGAAAGTCGCTCCTGAAAGGAACAACCGAAGACACAAAGTATCGCTGTATCGGGGCTGTTGAGATCCAATTGCATATGCACGAGCTTGGTTACTCAGAAGATGAGTTCCCAAGTTTGTCAACAATCAAACGCATCATCAAAAGAAACGGTCTGGTAGTCCAAAATAGAAAACGATACATCAGATGCAAGTCCAGGAAACGTTTGCACCCTGCTGAATCCGACTAAAACAAATGAGGTCCATCAGATGGACTTTGTGGGACCGCGACACATCAAGGGATACGGGCGGATCTCGTCCCTGAACCTGGTTGATGTCGTTAGCAGTAATGCGTACATCCAACAATACGCG
Organism: Methanobacteriota archaeon; assembly: GCA_034658575.1. GTDB lineage: Archaea > Halobacteriota > Methanosarcinia > Methanosarcinales > Methanogasteraceae > Methanogaster_A. Next base: position 55 of record JAYEFK010000081.1, on the reverse strand, counting down.
GGGCAGGCGATGGATAATGTAATCGAGTTTCTGCTCGATTGCTGGACTGAAAATG
>JAYEFK010000080.1:0-8752 GCA_034658575.1 Methanobacteriota archaeon | reverse complement strand
TTCGGAATTACCTCGACCTCGTTTGTGTCAAGATCTACGAGGGTATATGTTGGAACCCTGCCAAAATGCTGACCCACGGCATCATCGATGCCGCCTTCTCCTGTAGTTGGAATACATACTTTCATTCTTGATCATCTCCTTGTTTATCTCGCATAAGTTTGTCTGGTTGTTCTAAATTCGTGCGATAATCATTGATTGCTGCATGAAGAGTGTCTACCGCAAGGACCGCACAGTGTACATTCTCCTCTGGCAGTCCGCCCAGACTGCGCAGGAGATCATCACTGTTGATTTCCAGCGCCTCCTCGATCGTCTCGTCTTCAATCATCTCGGTGAGCATACTTCCACATGCCATCGATGTGCCGCATCCATCGGTTATGAATCTGCTCTCTACTACTCTGCCGTCCTCGACACAGATCTGTATCTGCATTGTATCCCCACAGCTGCCTGTTACCCTTCCGACTCCGTCCGCATCACTGAGTTCCCCCATGTTTCTTGGATTGTAGGCATATTCGACCACCGTCTCTGAGTACACCTCTTTAGCATCCTCTAATGCCTGAGTTTCCAGCCGTTTTGCCAGTTCATCGATATCCACACCCATCTTATAAAAATCTCCTTATTATGTGGGGAAAGCCTGCACGAAAACGGTTGACGGAAGTCATGACCAACATTATTTGACTGCAACTTCTCCGAGCATCGTTACCACGAGATTATTGATGCGATTGGTGTACTCCTCAAGCCTCCCCACGGTTTCCCTCAACTCCTGCTCGGCAGCTTTGCGTTCTGTGATATCGCGGGCAGCGGCAAAGGCACCAACCACGTTTCCATTCCGATCCTTGTAGATCGAAGCGTTGCAAGCAACCATAGTCTCGGTTCCGTCCATGGCTTTCATGACCAGTTCGTAATCCCGAACCTCTCCGGTCTCAAAGGTCAGCATCGCACCTTTATATGCCATTTCAGGATCCGTGAAATAATCGGCAAACGGTGTTCCTATCAACTCTTCCCGAGTTCTGCCGGTAGCTTTAATTGTAGCCCCATTCACATCCATAATGATCCCGTTATGATCAAATGTTAACAGAGGATCCAGGTTTACCTCAATTAATCCACGATTGTAGCGCTGGAGCTCACGAATTTCTTCTTCAGCCTGCTTGCGATCGGTAATGTCCTTAAGATCCTCTACAATCCCTACAAATTTACCATCCCGATCCAATCTTGCAGCATTCACGATAACCGGTATCTCTTTACCGTCCGATCGCTTCTTGACAGATTCACGTTCAACAAATCCTTCTCCCTTTTTCAGCCTCTCAAGTGGACAATCTTTTGAATGGCAGAGTTCCCCACTGAAGACCTCGTAGCATTTCTTACCGATGATTTCACCCTCATCCATACCCGCCATCCGGATATAAGTATTGTTCACCTTGATGATGTTAAAATCAGCATCCATTACACACATTGCATCAGCAGCGATATGGAAGATTAAGTCGAGTTCTGCTTTGCTCTCACGCAGCGCAATTTCAGCATTTTTTTGCTCGGTGATGTCACGAGCAGCGGCAAAGGCGCCAACCACCTCTCCTGTCTGATCCTTGTAGACCGAAGCGTTGTATGAGACAGCGGTCTCGGTTCCGTCCATAGCTTTCAAAACCAGTTCGTAATCCCGAACCTCTCCGGTCTTAAAGGTCAGCATCGCACCTTCGTACGCCCTTTCAGGATCTGTGAAATGGTAGACAAACGGTGTTCCTATCAACTCATCTGTGGATCTGCCGGTAACCCGGGACATAGCATCGTTAACATCCAGAATGATCCCTTTCCGGTCGAACATTACCAGAGGATCGATGCTGATCAGTTGCAACTCCCTTTCTACATATCGAAGGGGCAATTCTTTTGTTGTTTTGTTCATTTAATGACCCCGGATGAAACAATGTGGGTGTAATTTGTTTTATGGTGTATGGCATACGACACCATATACCCAACTTGGCTTTGTTACATTAAAGACATTCCCTTCCTCTAACCAACTTCACTCCAATATCACACTTCAGAGTGCGTAATCACACATCACACCCATAACCAAACATTCCCGGAAATTCCCGTTATTGAGGCCATAAAATATAAAAATGGTAGGTTATGCACCCACCATTCTTGTTCCGCATTTCGGACATGCCTGATTAAGGCACGGCACACCCGGCTGGTGTGGCTGTGTGTATCCGCAGTTCGGACATCTGCACGACTGAGCTGGACCAATATGTTGTCGCCCTCCGCCTCTGCCCATGCCGCCTCCTCTTCCTGAACCCATCTGCATTATTTCTTCACCTCCTCGAGTATTTTCTTGATCTGTTCCAGTTGCTGCCCAAGCATCGCTGCATGAGACTCAAGCATTGCAAGTTCCTGCTCTTCGGTCCATACTGGTGGTGCATAACCTGACACCGGTGCAGGTGCCGGCGGTGTGTATGGCGTAGCCGGCATAGCCCACCACCATCTTGGCAGCCACGGAAATCTTCTGCATCTGCCCCAATAGTAGGGGCTGTCGATACCTTCCCCGTACCATCCATTCATCGTTATCACCTGTAATAACCCGTGTATCCGCCTCTTGGGAACCATGGATGTGCCCATGGATACGCTATTCCCGTAGGTATCGACCCCGTTGGAAGCAATGGATACTGTCTGCAGAATCCATAGCCTCTTCTTCCAAAACCTCTTCCTCGTGGCATTGTTATCATCTCCTTTTGTTCTGTTTATTCATACCACGACCGCCGCCGCCACGTCCTCCGCCACGACCGCCGCCACGTCCTGTACCACTTCGACGGGATCCGTTGAGGCTGCTGCTATTCGTGTAACGCTTGATTACACCCCCAACAGCCCCAATGGCAGTTGCAACGCCGGACGCAATTGCGGCGGGCACTGATCCGCCCTCATGCACCGGTTCATCCGGCGGCATCTCAATGATCGCTCCCAGCTTGCACACGTTAGCACAGGCTCCACAGCCAGTACAGCGGTCGATATCGATCTTTGCCTTACCTGACAATGTTATCGCCCGCACAGGGCATGAATTAACACACAATCCACACCCTACACATAGCGATTCGTCGATCTGGTACTTCATTTCTTCAGCTCTTCGACCCTCTTCTTGATCTGCTCCAGTTGCTGTTCCAACATCGCTGCCTGAGACTCAAGCATTGGAACCTCCTGCTGTGCAGGCATGGCTGGCATACCAGACGGCATTCCTGCCACTGTAGCCTGCGGCTGTGGCGTTTGCCACGTCCCGGCCCCCATATACTGAACAGTTGGTGGCAGTCCGCCCGGACTCCGTCCAACCCATCCTGGTGAGTAGCCAAACCGCATCCATCCGGGCATGCCTGTTGCATAGTACATATTCCTGTGTCCGCCTCTCATTTTGTTCGCCTCCTATTTCTTCAGTTCTTCAAGTCTTTTCTTGATCTCTTCCATCTGGCTTTCTAAGGTTTTTACATTGCTTTCTAAGCCCTGTATCTCCTGTTCTTTGGTTTGTGGTGGTGGGGGTGTAGTTGGCGCTGCCGGAGCAGGCGTTACCGGAACTCCCATGCCCATACCACGTCCCATACCTCCACCCATACCGCGACCGCCACCGCCCATACCTCTGCCACCGCCCATTCCGGCACCTGCGCCAGCACCAGCACCTGCGCCAGTGCCGCCGAGTCCGGAATATTCGGGAACAGTTGGACTCGTGGTCTGCGAAAGCCCTCCGCTCTTGTACTGCTCGACGCAATCGCGGACGGTGCCGCTTGCGCCCGTCACCATCTGGATTCCGGCGGCAGTGAGCGTCTGGGTTGCATTTGGTCCCAGGTTTCCTGTGACAACGGCGCTGACGCCTTTGCCTGCAACAGTCTGCGCCGCCTGTATTCCTGCGCCGCCTGACGCGCCTACACTCGGGTTTTGCATCGCCTCATATTCCATCGTCTCCGAGTCCACGATCATGAAATACTGGCATCGCCCGAATCTCGGGTCTACGGGCGCATCCAGTGATGGTCCCGTCGATGTTACGCATATCTTCATTTATATCACTCTCCTTTTACAATGTGTTCTATATTGTCAACGATCGTCTCGAAGGCGCTGGCAGCCTCTGACTCGTGCGCAAGCACAAACGGAATGCCGCTGTCGCCAGACTCAACGATATTAGCCTCGATAGGAATCCTGCCAATGAACGGTACGCCCATGTCGGTTGCAGCGCGTTCGCCACCGCCGATCTTGAACAGGTCGATCGCTTCACCACATCCCGGGCATTTGAACCCGCTCATGTTCTCTATTATCCCGATTACAGTCATACCAAGCTCCTTTGCGAAGGTTACCGACTTTCTCGAATCCAGTAGAGCGACATCCTGCGGTGTGGTGACGACGATCGCGCCGTCGATCTCCGGGATCAGCTGGGCAACACTCAATGGTTCGTCGCCGGTTCCGGGCGGGAGATCGATTATGAGGCAGTCCAGATCGCCCCAGAGGACGTCGGATAGGAACTGCTTGATCGCACCCATCTTGAGCGGTCCCCGCCATACAACCGGCGTGTCCTTGCTTGCAAGCAGAAATGCAAGGGACATGACCTTTACACGCGGAGGCACAAAGACCGGGGATATACCCTCCTCTGATACATCTGGGTGTTCGTCCTCGATCCCGAGCATCTTTGGGATATTCGGACCATGAATATCGGCATCCATGATCCCGACCTCATATCCTTTTGCCGCAAGTGTGAGTGCGAGGTTGACCGTTACGGTGGTCTTCCCAACGCCGCCCTTTCCACTCATAACCATTATTTTGTGCTTTACTCTTCCCATACGCTCTTTTAAGCGTTTTTCTTGAGCCATACTTTCTTCATCTTTATTCATGATTTCACCATCTTACTGTTACTGTTGCTGTATACTATGTCTACCATGCCCATCTCTGGCATAGCCGCGATCGTCCTCTGCCCTGTGTATGTTCACGTTTCCACAGTTCGGGCAGTTCTCTGGTCTTCCGGTGCCGTGTGGAACCTCCCATACATGCTGGCAGTCATAGCACCGGAACTTTCTCGCTTGCGCCATTGCCATCTCGTATGTCCCTCCGTGGATTCGTATCGCTTTGCCAGAGACCAGTGCGCATCCGATCTTTCTCCTTGCCTCGGAGAGGATCCGGTGGAATGTTGGCTGCGAGACCTTCATAAGGTTTGCAGCCCCACGCTGGTCCATCCCGAGATGATCCTTCAGCCGGATGCTTTCCATCTCTTCCATCTTCAGGACCACTTCGCCGCGGTCCTCCAGACAGGTCGCACACGGTCTCCAGTAGTCGTAATCGAATGATGACCGTATATGCCGGTGGCGTCTCGGTCTTGGCATTAATGAATAAATATTCACAATAAACTTAAACCTTTCGGTGACGCCGGCATCTCAGGATCCCCTGCATACACACTCCGCGAAAGATTCTTTGCTACGACAAATAATCACAACTCCGCATCCGCACCCCACGTAAGCGCGCTTGCAAGCATGATCGCGTCCGAGAACTTGACCTTCACCCGCGACGTGTCCACAAAGACTATATCCGCAAGCACAGGCGCGCCAAATCCGCCGCCGCCTCCAAGAAATGTCAGTGTGCGAAAGATCAGGTTTCCTGTGATCCCGTCAGGAGCAACGATGACGTTCGCATCCCGGATCGCATCCTCGATCAGGATTCCGTAGTGCTTTGCATCGATCCCGAGTTCACAGAGTCTCTCTGCGACGACTTCTCCATCAGCAAGACTCTGGTCCACGATCTCGCTCCTGCCAGCGTCCTCGAATCTTCCGCCTGAAAGAACAGCCACCTTTTCCGTTATCCCAAATCTCCTGATGGCATTTACGCTTTTAGAGACCAGATCGACCCTGTCTGCCACCGAATTTCCTTCATCGATCCCGATCGGCACAAGGAAGAACAAAACGTCGTCAGCGGTTGTGAGGAGCGCAAGCCTCTCCAGTCTCGAAACTCCAAGCACGCTCTTTAAGTATCCAAGAGTCCTTGTGGCGCCAAGCGTGCCGCGGACCGCGGCATCGATCCGCCCATCCACAAGTCTGTCCACCAGTTCAACTTCCGGCTTATCCGAATGGATGATCTCAAGATCGGTACCGGTTGCGAAAAGCTCCTTCTCGTCCCCGATCAGCACAACATCTGCAAACCGGCGTGCACTCTCGATATCCGAGATCAAGGACTTGCTTGCCGTGCCATCTGCGATGCCGATTCCGACGCGCGCTCTGCATGCCTTTGCCCGGTTCCGAATCGTGTTTATCATATTATTCATGTCGATCGCGTCTATCGTGACACTGTCTGAAAATCAAGTGATTTATCGCCGCGGTCTGCGATCTGCGCAGCAGCGGCGAAGCCAGCAGTGCCGAATGCCGAACGCGGAGGACGCAAGAGTTTCGAGACCGTTTTCAATCCTCTGCGTGGCTCTGCGCACTCTGCGGTAGAATCTAAGGGCATGGCGATTTCACTGGAACAATCGACAGTGCATCTATCGTGTTTATCCTGCATATAAGTCATAATCTTATCCAGCCAACCTCAACATAACCAACCCCTCCGGTTTCATCTCCTGCCCCCCCATCGGGATAGCCAAAGACCATCCGCTTGTGGACGGTGTTTGCGATGCGCACAGCGCGTGAGAGTTCGGGCAGGGCGAAAGTATAATTGGACGCGATGGTATGCACAAGGTATTCTGAGTGCGCATCGGTTTTAAATTTCTTATATACCCGAAAATGAGTCCCGAACTTAAATCCGGTCTTGACAACGAATCCACGGTCCCGAAGGTTCGAATAAACCAGATATTTCAGAGTGTATCCGGGTTCGACCCCTTCCGCGTATTCATTGAACTCGGCTGCGTTCTTATGCTCGATCCTGATCCACTGCTTGTCAAGGAGGTACCCGGACTCGACTAATGATAATTGGAGGCGCAGTTCATCGAGTTTCTTCCCAAAAAAGTAATTCTGGTGGAGAAAGTCGGCAATCGCAGGCTCCCAGACGATCGTGCGGTCGTTGATCAGGCTTGCAGCCGCAGGTGTTTCCGCGCCACTGGCATCCGGTTCGGCTTGCCCGCCTGACATAATTATTTTCTTTAGTTCATAAAATGTTATATCGCTCTCTTCATCGACTATCGCGAGTATCAACCGTTTTCTTGCGTTCTCTGCCTTGTTAAGTTCCGATATCATGCGTTGCAGCGGCAGATGCGCCCGCTCCGAGATCACATAGACGAAGACATGAGCCGGCGTCTTTCCGGGATGCCCACCCCTCGGATAGATCCGAAATCCGATCGGGCTCATCTTTGTATAGTACCCGCGTTCGCGCAGGTCCTTAAAGACGATGTACCCTAGTTCGAAGTCCTTGACACGCTCTGATGCGATCTCAAAGAACGCTTTGAAGTCGAGAGCCTTTCTGTCTGAAAATATTTCTATCTTTCCACGGGAAAGCAGATATGCTCCTTCGATCAAGGACAGTTCGAGTTTTCCGTCCTTTACGCGCCCGTAGAAGCCACGATCGTACAGTTCTTCGACCGCGTCACTTCCTGCTGTCAGCACATCATCATGTAGTTTGCATTCCATCGTCTGGTTTTGTTCGCGTAATGTTTATAGTCTCCGCGGCAGAAGACCCCGCTACTTGTAGCGGGGATGAATGTCGCACCACACGACTTAAATACAATGCCATCGTTGCTATCACTACGTTCGTTGGGTAGACTCGCCTGGTCGCGTGAACATAAGGCTCTGTCACGTGTAAAGTCGCAAGAGCACGAACTAAAACACCTGTATGTAGGCACGGACTGTGTCGAATTAACGCCTGTGGACATGGAACCCCCATGATTGAAGCAGGAAGCTCCGTATCTTGATGCGGGGAGGAAGTCACATTGCTATCCATCCACTTGTGATTCACTGCGACTCACGGGCTCGTGGTCTAGTCGGTTATGACGTCGCCTTGACATGGCGGAGGTCCTGAGTTCGAATCTCAGCGGGCCCATTTAAGTTGTAGATGTCACTCTGGCGGGGTGCGGGACTTACCAAACGGCACTTACAGCCAGCCGCATATATCCCAGCCGTCCGTATCCGGTGTACCTGCCATGTCTCACAACAACAAACAGGAACGCATCATTACCAGTCCGGACAGACCGCACAACTTGCGGAAATCTTTTGAATCGTGCACCCCTCTGGTAAACCATGACCATTGAGATAACCTTGATCGGGACCGGAGTTGCCATGCCCCAGCCGCACCGGGTGCAGTCAGGCATTCTTGTCAATCTTGATTCGCCGGTATTGTTCGACTGCGGAAGTGGGGTTCTTCCGCGCCTTCTGGACTGTGCAGCGATCGGGCACGTATTCCTCACACATCTGCATCTCGATCATGTTGCAGATGTCATGAGTCTTATAAAGGCGAAATGGCTATGTAAAAGTCATGATCTCCGGATATACGGACCATCCGGAACCAGTGAGTGGCTTTCACGGGTTTTCGATGCGTACCCTTACATGTTGGGCAAGATGAATATCGAGGTCTTTGAGATGGCTGATCAGGATCGCGTCCCGATCGGAAGATACGAGATCATCTGCGCGAAGACCGCACACGGGATGCCTTCGCTTGGCTACGGTATCGCTGACGAGGAAGGGCGTGTGCGGGTCGTGTACTCTGGCGACACCGAACCCATAAAGAGCATTGCCGCGCTCGCAAGCGGTGCAGACCTCCTGATCCATGAGTGCTCGTTTCCTGACTCGGTGCCTGATGTCACCAATCACACGACACCGCGGATGCT
>JAYEFK010000079.1:0-1966 GCA_034658575.1 Methanobacteriota archaeon | reverse complement strand
GACTTTCCGAATGCATCCATATCGATCTGGACATCAGGCGGTGCGAGTCCCCCGATCTGGTGGCAGTCGAGGCAGTCGCCACCGAATGCGCCATGCAGGAGCACGTCTACATGGAATGTGTCTGGTTCGCCGCCGAGCATGAACTCTGTGTCCTTCGGCAGATCGTCCAGGTTGTGTCCACCAACGGTCCTGTCCGCGTCCGTGACCCAGAGCTCTGGCGACATGAACCGCGCATCCTCGATCTGGACGATCTCTGTTCCGGTGCTGGTACTGCTGCTATTACTGGTGTTGGTATCTGCTGCCGGTGCAAGCGGCACGATCGTGATTACCAGTGCCAGGATGATTGTAAATATGAATATGTTTTCAGGGCGTGTCTTCAACGTCACGCGGGTGGCGCGCTCAATAGCGTTTATAACGGATAGCATAAATAGGCATGTCGCGTGGATGGCACGAACAAATCCATCCCCTCTTATCGTTCGTGCCATTCGCGTAATCTTACTCATCGCCTGAACACCCCCGAAATCCGCATCTCAAAGACGGTCACGTCCGTCATCGTATGTCCTTCATCGGTTATTGTGGTATTGTATATAAACATCTCGCCTTCAGGAACGACCTCACGCTGGAGGATACTACCATCCTTCGAGAGTTCCACCACCGCCTTTTTGCCCACAAGATCGATCTCTGTGATCTGCAGCAGATATCCGTAGCCGAGATCCCATCCTGATCGCGCATACAGTGTCTTATGCTCATGTTCTGTGAAATTGATTGGGAGCCGTCCGATGGTGATGTCGTCCGCATCATCCGTATCACCGTCTGCGCCTGTGTTCCTGAGAACGAAATAGCCATCGCCGTCATCGGGCGCGTAGTACCGGTACTCATCGATATGGCAGGTGTAGCACGTCTTATCCTCGGTCTCGACGTGCATGCGGGATTTGAGGACCAGTCCCTTGAATGTGGCAACGCCCATCATACCGCTGGTGAAGATATCATCGACCTCGAGATCTACGATGGTGGTGTAGCCACTTACATCCGACCTTCTGTGTTTGTAGGTCTCATGTCCGGTTCCATAGAGGTCGTCACCGGCGTTGCTCTTTGACCGTATCCAGTCCTTCCTGATCTCGTACTCGAAGACCCCGCCCTCGCTTACCAGTTCCCTCTGTACCGATACGCCGTTGTGCGTCAGATCGACCCAGATGCTGCTTCCCGTTGAACTGACCGGACCGACCGTGATTTCGTAGCCATTCTTGAGTTTGCAGACATCACCGGTTCGGAGCGTCTCCTCGATGTCATTAGCATCCTCGATACGCTCATAACGTGTGACATTTCTCGGGTCTGGCGCATCGCCCCACTTCCTGCCGGTATCATCGTTCTCGTGGCAGTCGGTACATTCCCTGGTGTCGAGGACATCTGGCACGCCGTAATGTGAACTCATCGCGCCTCCGTTGCTTGTGTTGACCCCGACAGCGGTGATACTCGACGGATATGTGATGTCGTTCCTGTGGCAGTCCGTACAACTTGCCTCTGTCCACACCACGGCACCTACCGGCGTGCCGTTTGAGACATGTTCTGCGACCGGTGGCGCGTTGTAGGATATGTTGGTTATGTGGCAGGAGTCACACTGGTTCGGTGGCTTGATGCCTGGATGCTGCATGAGCAGGTCTACAGCTATCTGGAAGTCAGGTGTGCCTGCAACATTGGTGACGCACGCCTGCCAGATGCCGTTGACCGGCTCCTTTATCCAGTAGTACTCGTAATTGCTGCCGGTCACATACTCGATATCAGGCAGTGCTGATGAATCAATCTCGGCTCCGTTCGGATACTTAAGCGTCAGATCGAGATCTCCATAACTCCACCTGACCGTGACATTCATCTCTTTTGTCTTCAGCGGCACGCTGAAATTATAGCAAACAGTAGTCCCGGCTCCAACACTTCCAGTGATCCTGACCGGCAGCGGTGTGTGGCAGTC
>JAYEFK010000078.1:0-1974 GCA_034658575.1 Methanobacteriota archaeon | reverse complement strand
TATCCCGCAGATGTTTCTCGCTTTCGCCATAAAACTTGCTCACGATCTCAGGACCGCTTATCGATGTGAAATTAGAGGATGTTTCGTTTGCCACCGCCTTTGCAATCATCGTCTTCCCGGTTCCGGGCGGTCCATGCAGCAACACGCCCCGGGGCGGAGAGATACCCAGTTTCCGGAAGAGTTCAGGATGGCGCAGCGGAAGTTCGATCATCTCGCGGATGAGTTCGATCTCACGCCGGAGACCTCCGATATCCTCGTACGTGATCTGTGTGGTATACGCCCCGTCCGTGACCGGGCGCTCCTTTAGTACGATCTGGCTGTCTCTGGTTATGATGACTGCGCCTGCTGGCTGGGTTGCAGTGACTACAAATACGACCGGCGCGTCCACGGTCTCGACCCGGAGGTGCTGCCCTTTCACGACCGGTCTGCCTTTGAGATACCGCGCCAGGTACCGCGCTCCGCCGGAGAAACGGGTGTGCTGGGTTGGCGCGAGCGTGATTCTGATAGCATCCTCTGATACTGCCTTGCAGACCGTAACCCGGTCATCGATGCTGGCATCTGCATCGGTTCTGGTATCCCCATCGATCCGTATCAGGTCAAGCCCGGAATCGCCATGGTAACCGCGGCGCACAATCGCGTACGCTTTATTACCGCCTGTTATCTCGACTATGTCTCCGTCATCCATGTACTCATCGAGCAGATTCATGAACTCTTGATCGATGCGTGCGATGCCTTTGCCGACATCCCTGTGATATGCCTCTGCCACTCGCAGCGTGAGTTCCTGTGCGCCGGCGTTCATGAGCCACAGATTGCACCCTGCTTATTTGTATTACTTTCGGCTGGCACTGCCTTTTCAAATGAAACCGCTGTCCACAAATTTTTACCGCAGAGCACGCGGCGGATCAGATCGGTCTCGACTCTGCACCCGCGGTGATAAAACACCCGGATTTTTAGACAGTGTCGGGATTCCCTAACTGAATTCCTTCTTCGTCTCTCCGCATTTTGCGCACTTGTACACCATGTACTTCTTGTGCGTTTTCAGCAATTCAAACTCATGGTCGCACCTTGACTCTGGCGTTTCTTCTTCCAATGCATGAGACCCCATCAACCCCCTGATCTTGGCAACCTCCTGCATATCATAAAACTCGTCCAGCAGCCTGTATGAATCGCACAACAGCAGAAACCGCTGGGTATCGATGACCGGGATCAATGTACCGATAGCAGCAGAATCCAGAACCAGTTCCAATCGGAATTCATGACCATTGTATGTGGCAACGACGCAATCCCCCTCCCGGACCAGCCCAACATCTTCAGAACCGACCGGATCGATTTCATCAGAGACATGGATAAAGAGACGCACCCCCTCTGAAAAATAGTCACCCTCTCCTTTGAGGAATTCTTTTAACTCGATCAGGTAATCAACGGTAGAAAACTTAAAATTAAACTCCATAAGATCGTTTCCGATACTGATCAAACCGGAGTCGTGATAATAATCGGTCATAATCCTGAACCTGTCAACCGACTCCTCCTCGTTCCGGCGGTATTTGAGATCGAGATCCACAGACGGAAGATTGAATATATTGCACCCGTCCGGAGAACATATCCCGCAATCAAACGCTTCATCCGGTCTGCATTCGAAGCAAAAGTTATCGTGGGGCTCATATTCGCCTGAAACCAGACACACCTTCTCGCCAGAGTCATAATTCTCGCAGATGTGACAGCATCCGTAGATCGCCCAATCCTCTGATCCGATTACCTGATCAACCTCCAGGCGCATGATGGTATCCTCGGCTTCGACAGATATGTTGATGAACGTGTCTGAAACATCCCTGTATTCCTCTGCGATGAAGCGCAGCCAATACGATCTCGCACAGATCATCCCTGTCGGTCTCGATCGCATCGATCAATGCAGGAATTGCGGCTGGGCTGCAAATCTCGCCAAGCACATCCGCTGCGATGACGCAGCCATAAGAT
>JAYEFK010000077.1:0-1980 GCA_034658575.1 Methanobacteriota archaeon | reverse complement strand
TCGCCTGGGAGAGCTCCCGGATCTTGCCCGCGTCTACGTCAAAGCCGATCGTCGGCAGGTGTCTGGAGAACGCGAGTGCGAGCGGCAGTCCGACGTAGCCTAAGCCGGCGATGCAGACGGTTTTGTCTGTTAGATTATGATGCATTTGAGAACCCCTGTTACTCAACCTTAATTTATCCTGCATGGTACATAAAGACTTGTCCCGCTCTCCACGCCACCGCCCCGCCCCCCACACCAGACCCACTCACGCCAGCCCACCACCCTGACCTCCGCTGCCTTCGCCTTCGCCCCCTCTGCCGCTCCTGCCATCATCACCACCACGCCCCAGCCACTGCCCCCATCCCCCGACCGCAACCACGAACCGCTCCGCCTCGGGCCTCCACACCCGCCGCACGCCCGCGACCACAGCAAGCAAGACCGTGAACAGAGACAGCCCAAGAAGCAGAGGCACCAGCCAGATCCCGAACGGCGTGTAATTGAGTGCCAAGCCGATCAGCGGCACAACAGCGATACTCAGCCCGAAACTGAGCGCGATCCGCTCGATTCCGTCCAGATCATCCTTCCTCGGAAACAGCGCCGCGATCAGCGAATATCCGGGCAGGAAGAGCACAAGCAGCAGACCAAGCACCGTCCGCACCGGCGACTCGTTAAGCCGCGGGGCAAGCACGAAGAGGATGCAGGCGAGCGTCAGGGCTATCACGAGCGCGAGGTCGATAGGGATGTGTTTGAGCATGGTTTGTACCATTCCGCTCTGTTGGGTCAGTGGTTCACACCTCCGAAGATCTCCCGCTCTCGAAACGCGATCATGCAAACCAACCCCCCCCGTTTTGCTGCGCATCAGAATCCAAGATTCTCTGGTATGATTGCATCTACTCCTCCGATCCTATCAAAATGATTGACATTTCTCGTCACAATCTCTGAAATTCCGGCAGACAAACAGGTTGCAGCGATCAGACAATCATTCAGTTCAATCTCTAATCCCCTCCTGACAAGCTCTGAATAGATCTCTCCGCCACGGAATGCGATCTTATGGTCCAGATTTATAACAGAAACGAGAGACAGAAGCTCAAGTGTCTTTTCAATCGCATCTTGCCTTGGAGACAGGTGTGCCCCAACACTAAGTTCAGCTACCGTGATTGAAGATATAAAACCCTCATTGCTCTCAAGAATACTATCGAAAAGGCGTTTTGATGAGCTGACAGTCTTCTTCCGGAGGACATCAACAAAGATGGAAGTATCTATAAAAAACATCATATCCAATCTAATCTCTTGGATTTTCTCAAATCTTTAACGAAATCCTTGCTATCCACATCGTAGCCCCACGCACCTTCAGCGGCTTCTACAATCCCCTGCCTTATTATCTTTACAAATACCTCCTTCTCAGATGTTCCAATCTCTTTTTCGAGTTCCAAGTGCATACCATCCATGACTTTTGCCTTGATTAGTGTCATACATATCACTTCTATAGGTATATTAGTTGAACCGAGTTATAACTTTCTTCATTACAACGTTCCATAATATAACCTCTTCTGTTCCGCCGCCACTCCCTCAATCATCCCCCTCACATCAACCACACCACCCCTCCTCCAGAAACTCCTGCAAATTCTCAAACCCCATCCCCCGAAACTCATCGTGCACCACCGTCACAACCACCCCATCCATCTTCGCCAAACTTGGCAGAGGAATCTCGGAGGTGCATGAGATGTCAGTAGCAGTAGGTTGATCAAAAACTGTAACCCCGCCCGGAGGGCATTTCTTACTCGCAAACTTTTCACAAAAGTTTGATCAAAAACTGTGCCTTCGAGCACATCGCTTGTGGAAAACCCCATCTTCCCGAATATCAGAGCTAGTTCGTTCACGAGAGCGATAATCCGACTGGAGCGGAGCGGAATGTCGGATGGTTTTACTAAATTTTTTCTCAAAAAATTTGGTTTCAGGTGCGTGCCGGTGGTTCTGGCTGCGGATTCGATGTAGGAGAGG
>JAYEFK010000076.1:0-1998 GCA_034658575.1 Methanobacteriota archaeon | reverse complement strand
ATATTCACAGAGATTATGGCAGAGTGGCAGGTCTCGTTTCCGAAGACTCCGATCACCAAACCACTTCGCGCGAACGTGATCGCAACCATGAACCCCTACGACATCTCCGGCATCACCGAGGTTCCGCAGCACATCCTGGATCGGTTCAACGCAAGGATCGTTGTTAATTATCCGGACAAGGAGACCGAACTTAAGATCGCAGCCCAGCATACGGATTACTACTACAAAAAGTTCGCATCCCGCCTAAAATCGTTATTCCATCCACTCGTGAGCACCACGAGAGCTATTCGGAAGCTCGGAGTACCGCTCGGACCAAGAATATACCTATCGACGCTGGACTTGCTTGCGCTGGAACTGTCCTCAATCGGATCGATCGATAACGACATCGTAATCCAGCATTATGAGAATGCGATCCGGTCTAGAATCGGGAATCTCGAGGGGGACAAGCAGTCTGAGTTCCTGAGTACGGCATCGATTGCACTGCGCGGGGAACTTGAAGGAGTAAAGAAATAACAAGTATATATGTTGTTTTTAACCACAAGATTTATATGTGATAATTACATATTCGGAAGTGGTGATAACTCATGAAAGATTTATCAGTTAAAGTACTGGACGACGATGATGAGGAATTCGTCGACATATTGATCAAACAGGGACTGAAACGGAATACTGCCAAGGTGCTTGCGTATCTGAAAGGCGTTGATACAGCGACATCGAAAGACCTTGAGGTCGGCTCGGACTTAAGGCAGCCCGAAGTCAGTATTGCGATGCGGGAACTACGCGCAGACCTCTGGGTCACCGAAACCGACGAGAAGAAGCCAGGGAAAGGGCGTCCTTACAAGGTATATTCGCTCAAGGTTCCGATCGGTGAAATTATAGTGAAATTGGAGGAGAACAAGAAGTTAGAGGTAGAGGAAGCGATGAAGAACATCGAACGGTTGAAAGCGTTGAGTGCTTGATGCGCTCAACCTTTTTCATACCCTGATACGATCTCTTCTCCCTCTACAAAGACCAGATCATTTTTTATTGCGTATTTTTTCGCATCCTCTTTTGTCAGTGCATATCCAGTCTCCGAATCGAGCATCTCGCAGATGCAGAGCACCGGGTTGATGCCTGCAAGTTCTGCAAGCGCTATCGAGAGTTCGGTCTGCCCTTTACGCTCTTTTAATAGGTATTTTGCACCGCGCAGCACTGCAACGTGACCCGGGGATCGAAACTCGCTCGAAAAATCAACCGCATCCCCGTGAAGCGTAGACTCGACGATCTCATCCAGTTTGCGGATGGTGAGCGCACGATCCCGGTCCGGGATGCCTGTGAATGTGTCCTTGTGATTCACCCAGAGTGAAAACGAGGAACGGGTGTCGTAATGCAGGTCTCCTTCGGCGAGATGTGCCAGATCTGGCAGACGCCTGAGGATATCAGCCGCGAACGGAAGCCCGAGACGCTCGGCAGCCGTGTCCGGTATCACCGCGCACAAAAGCCCGCCGCCGTAGATGCGCATCACTGCAATGTCCCGCGGGCTGATCGATCTTGCCGGTATCATAAAATCAGTCTCGCCTTCGCGGTCCGCGGCGTCGTATAACAGTATCATTCTGTCGTTTCTAATCGCATCGATTGCGTCTTTTATGTTCTGCATAGTATTACCTCCACTTTGCTCTCATCATCTGCCCGCAGATGCGCCCTGAGATTCACAGGCGCTATAACCTCGATTATATTATCGGGATAGTTCTTTCGGTTCGGGATGACGATTGCGCCATAAGTGCCATCAATTTTCACGTTAAAACATTTCGCAGACCCAAACGTCCGAACCCCGTCCTCAAATCCTTCTATGCGAATGTCTTTCATGGAATCCAGCTGTTTTCTCGTATTTACGCTGTAGGGATTCAGCTCGATATTAAGTGTGCCCGGATATGGCGTAAATCCGAGTTTCTGCTCAAACTGCTGCAGGTAACCATCGAGCATGGTGTAGTATCTTCCTTCGCCAAGTCCGGTGCACAC
>JAYEFK010000075.1:0-2009 GCA_034658575.1 Methanobacteriota archaeon | reverse complement strand
AGAAGCGACATGGGATCACATGAACTTCGAGGGATTCTATTATAACATCGATGACGATCTCGGCACAGAGACGCTGGTTGTTGAAGTATGCAACGGCAACACCATCCCTGAAGATGGACTCCTCTATACAACGACTGCAGAGCCGGTTGAGTTTGATTTCAGCGACTGGGGATCTTTCAACGTAGTAGGTTTCATGGCAGAGAGTTACTTTGCAGGATATGAAAAAGGTGTAGCCGATAAGGATATAACGAACGAAAATATCAACCTTCTTTCAAAGGATATGCTGAGCAAGGTCCTGGTCGATGTCGAGGATGACCGCATGATCTCTACAGGCGCGTCGCTTCCATTGTGCGAGGATTACGAGTTAAAGGTCATACAACTTGATGTCGATGGAGGTCAGGCACAGCTCGAACTGATGAAGGACGGAAAAAGTGTTGACACCGAGATCGTGAGTTCGCCAGACACTTATGTGTACGAGAAAGATCTTGGAAAACTGGACGACGTTCCGATCGTCGTGGTCTACATCGGCAACGTCTTTGCTGGCACAGAGTCGGACCTGGTCACAATCGAGGGTGCATTCCAGATATCAGATGATCCGATTACTATAGACAACGGTGACGAATACGGAGAGATGGAGATCACAAGTGCTTCGGGTGATAAAATCGAAATGAGGAACAGAGAGAATGATATCGATCTCGATGAGGGTGAGAAGACCCTGATCATGGGCAATGTCGGTTTCATGACCTCAGATGATGGTGGTGAGAGATACTGTCTCTTTGTCAGGCGGACGATCGGAGCGATCGCAGCACTAAAGATCGAACTTCCTGAAAGCTTAATTGTCGATGAGGAGATCGTGATAACGGTCACGGCAGACGGCGATCCAGTAGAGGGCGTACAGGTCCAGTTCGCGGGAGAGAACCTGGACTTGACCGATTCGGACGGCAAGGTCACGGTCACGTCAGAAGAGGCGGGCACGTTCACGATCGTAGCAAGCAAGGAGAACTACGACTCTGCATCCGTGGAGATGCGGATACTCACCGAATCGGAAGCCGAGGAGGATCCGCTGGAGATCGAGATGCCGGATACAGCCGAACCGGGAGAGGACGTGGTCATCAAGGTAATGCATGAGGGCGATGCAATCGAGAACGCAAGCATCACCTGGGATGGCGATGATATCGGCGATACCGATGAGACCGGGAGTTTGACCTACACCACCGAGGATGAGGGCACCTACACTGTAACCACAAGCAAGGAAGGTTATCTCGATGACAGCGAGGAGATCGAGGTGGCGTACCCGTCAGCAGAGTTTGAACTTGCAGACTTCACCTTCCCTGAGAATGTGTCTGTAAATAAGGAATTCACAGTATATGTCGATGTCACAAACACCGGCGACGATAGCGGCACATATCTCGCAGAACTGAAGGTCAACGATACTGTCGTTGATTCACAGAACGTCACCCTCGATGCTGGCGATACCGAGAATATCGAGTTCACGACCAAGATCGCGGAAGCAGGCACAACCACCATTGAAATCGGCACCGAATCAGGAGAGATCACGGTCACAAAAGCCAAGTCAAACACGACGCTGATAGCTGCCGTGCTCATTGTGCTGGCGCTGCTCGGTGCGGTCGGCTACCTGCTCATAAGTACGGCACCTGAAGGCGGATGGACGGTCGGGAGATTAAGCGACGCTATCAAGGATAAGTTCCAGAGAGGCGGAAAGGAGCTGTGAGCTTAAGGTTAGCGCAGAATCACGGGATTGCACAAGAACCTTTTCTTGTGCACCCCTCTTTTTTATCCGGTACTTCGGCGGTTATGCAGGAATCGAAAGATGCCATGACACCAGATCGCCGCAACCTTTTAGGCATCCTGCCCATAATATGAAACAGGTGCGATTCCATGAACATAGAAGACACACTGATTATGATCCCGGGACCTGTCCCGGTCGTGCCGCGCATCCTGCGTGCGATGGCAAAGCCAGTGATCAACCACCGCGGCGAAGAGTTCGC
>JAYEFK010000074.1:0-2011 GCA_034658575.1 Methanobacteriota archaeon | reverse complement strand
CGACGAAATCCTCGGTCACCGGCTCTTCGGGATTCTCTTCGGTCACGACCCGAAATGAGTTCAATTTATCGCTCAATCCGTACTCGAAGACGTTGTTCTTGACCTCGCTCGGACCTGCGCCGCTGACTGAGAGTATGACCGCGCTACCGTTCTGGCTCACAATGTTTGCAGCGGTCAGCATCGGCAGTGTGTAAAAGAAGTTATCGACATTCTCACCCGTTTCCAGCATGATATAACTCCCGATCCGGTATCCTCCGAATATCTCATCCAGATCACGGTTTCCGGTCGAATATTGCGTCTTGGTATTTGGGATCGGCTCAAACGGCATGTACTCTTCCGGATACATGACCTCAAACGCATTGAAACTATGGAATCTCCCGTTTTTCAGAGTGAATAGGTAATTTGGCTGGTTTATATCAGTACCGCGCAGTTTATCGATGGATAGCATCCGCATACGTCTGCCATCACGATCCATCTGGTGCAGCGAGACCACACCGTCTGCGAGATAGCCGATCTCCGCCCTCTCCATCTTCTCAAGGACGATGACGACCTTGGTATGCGCAGGTTCGATCAGGCATCGGTTGATTAGACCGACGAAAAACTTTTCACTCACTTTATATTTATCGCACAACCCTTCGATGCTGTCCAGCACGATTAGTGATCTTTCAGGTAGGAACGCATCAACCCGGTCACAGACCTGGTCAAATTCGGTTATACCAGTCTTGTCGGGATCGTCGAGCATCCCATACATCTCGAAAGCATCCCTTTCGACACGCAATTCCGTATCGTCATCTTTCTTAAAGAATCTGTCCCAGAACGTGTCTTTCGATTCGATGACATTGATCTCCTTGTGTCTTTGACGTAGTCGTGGAAAATACCGGTAGACTGCATCGGTTGTCGACCTTGTGGTAAGGTACATGGGATTGCAATCCAGGAACGCATCCATCAGTTCAAGTGTCAGAATGGTTTTGCCAGTACCCGGATTTCCCTGTATGATCAGTGAACTGCCCCCCTCATGAGACAGAAAATTCTTTATCTCTTCCGGAATCATGTACTGATATATATGTCTTGATTCTTAATAACTTTTTGGACTCCACGGGGCTGCCAACTTGCCGTTGTGCTTGCATCAAACACGGATGCAAACGAATGTGTGAATCGCATGAATATTTTTAGGAATTCGCCGCATCACACGTCTCCAAAGTCGACATCGAGGACCGGGAGTTTTCTCCGCGCTCCATAAGCATCATAGCACGTCCAGCTATGCTCGTTGTACGGGAAACCGGCGATGATGTGGCAGTTGCCGGTCCGTGCAAATAGGGACAGATCATGCTGCGAGGGTCTGGTATTCGGTGTCGGGTGGCTATGCACCGAGCCTGCGACTGAGATCATCGGCAGCATGTAGATATGCATGACAGCGCTCACCTCTGACGACTCGGTTCCCGGCAGCACGACCACTTCGGTGATGACCCCCTCCTCTGCGCGCAACAGCCCTGCGAATTCGTTCGGTGCAGTGGATTTGCTCACTTCGAGTATGAACTCGAGTGTCTCACGTGCAATTCCCCTGATCTCTTTTGCTCGCATCTCTACGGACCCGCCGGGATTCGAACCCGGGACGTCCGGCTTAGAAGGCCGGCGCTATATCCTGGCTAAGCCACGGGCCCTTTGCTTCGGATATGTATGTGAATCGGTGCTGGTGTTAGTGACTTCCTCCCCGCTGCAAGCAACGGGGCTTCCTGCTTCAACCATGAGGGTTTCATGTCCACAGGCGTTAATTCGACACAGTCCGTACCTACATAACGGATCACCTGAAGTGATCCGCCGATGCCACTGCCAGCAGGGCAGGGCATTACAGGTGTTTTAGTTCGTGCTCTTGCGACTTTACCCGTGACAGAGCCATACGTTCACGCGACCAAGCGAGTCTACCCAACGAACGTAGTGATAGCAACGATGGCATTGTATTTAAGTCGTATGGTGCGGCATTCATCCCCGCTAATGCCCCGCCCTGCTGGCG
>JAYEFK010000073.1:0-9052 GCA_034658575.1 Methanobacteriota archaeon | reverse complement strand
CGGTCTTCGCAATCGCTGGGCTGCTTGCAGTCGCTTATGCGATGATGCGGCGCAGAGACTGGATACGGATGAAAGGAGACTCTCCCTTCACTCTTCTCTTTTTTTCACGCTCTTCTGAAGGGGGCTGTCACGCCATCTGGTGTTACTACGGTTTTAAAAATTTTACATGACAGTTTTTATCACGAATGTCACGAATTGAGAGACTTTTTAATATTTTCCGGAATGGGTTCGAAAACCTCCGATTAAGAAGGGAGCGGTTGCCCGCCTCCTTCTTAATCGGCGGTAAATATGCCCAACTATATCTGTTTATAGATCCGCGGCAGAAGACTCCGTTACTTGTAGCGGGGAGGAAGTCACTTAAACCCCATGTCCCCCGACACCAGAATAACTTGACTACCCGGTGTCTGATTAATTTTTTATAGGGGAGGATGAATAGGATTATACATAAGAGAGTTGAGCAGCGTTTCGGACGCAATCCTTGCAGATCGAACGCAACAACAGACTGGTGACCGGTTTCGTACTGGTTTACGAACACTTGCATACATTAGTATGCCGGAATGCGCGGCTGGCAGGAACGTGAAAAACGCGGGCTCAGACATCTCTTTGGTCGGGTGATCTGGATGAAAATGAAAATATTATTGATCGGGACTTGCGCTTTAGTTCATGCGCTGATAGGGATGACTGCAACATGGGATGCGGACAACGACCGCGGAGCGGACTATGTGAGCGGATCGCGAGAGGTGAGACCATGACGGGCAGCAGAATGATAGTAGTAATGCTCATAGCCGCTCTGGTGTTTGTGACGAACGCGGGTGCGACGGCGGCGGCAGAGGATGTGGTATTTATTGGAAGTTACGACACCGGAATTGCAAGTTACGTTGCTGTGTCAGGAGACTATGCGTACGTAATCGATGAGAATAATGGTTTTATGGTTCTGGATGTCAGCGACAAGGAGACACCAGTGGTTGCAGGAAGTTACAACGCGGTAGAATATGTATCTTCTCTTACGATATCAGGTAACTATGCGTACGTGACTGATAAGCACGACGGTCTTGTGATTCTGGATGTCAGCGACAAGGAGAAACCAGTACGCACAGGGAATTACAACGTCAGGGGGTATGCACGTGCTGTTGTCGTGTCAGGTGATTATGCGTACGTAGCCGATCGTGATAATGGTCTTGTGATTGTGGATGTCAGCGACAAGGAATCTCCGGTGTGTGCAGGACGTTGCAACGTCGCAAAAGATACGTATGGTGTTGCTGTGTCAGATAACTACGTGTACCTGGTTGATTATAAGAATGGTCTTGTGGTTGTGGATGTCAGCAACAAGGAAGAACCAGCGCTTGCAGGAAGTTGTGATATCAAAGGATGGTCGGTGGGTGTTGCCGTGTCAGGCGACTACGCGTATGTAGCTAATGACATCGATGGTCTTGCAATCGTGGACGTCAGCGACGCGAAAACACCGGTGCTTGCAGGAACTTACGACGCCACACCCCATGTAGAGACTGTCATTGTGTCAGGGGACTATGCGTACGTGACAGATATGGACAAGGGTATTATGATTGTAGATGTCAGCGACGCTGAAGCACCGGTGCTTGCAGGAAGTTATAACACCGATGGGGATGCTCATGCTGTTGCCGTGTCAGGAGACTATGCGTACGTAGCTGACGGCGGCAAAGGTCTCGTTATCCTGCACGTAGGCGCAGGCACCACTGCCACCACCACTCCTACCAGCGTCGGCACAGCCGCATCACCGGAAAAGACGGCAGCGCCGGAAACGACGCAAACACCTGCGAAGAGTCCGGAAAGTAAAGGACCGGGCTTCGGAGGTGCGTTCGCAGTCGCAGGCTTGCTTGCAATTGCATACCTGATGCGGCGGCAGGGATAAGAGTAGATAATACAACTGGCGGGGTGACAGCACCCCCCAAATCATTTTTCGGGCAAAACAGACAGGCGCGTCCCGCAAATACCGTGACACGGTCACGAACACATCTCGATTAAGAGTTCCTCTCCGCTCATCGTGCCTCTTGCGATGAGCATGTCGCCTGCGCAGAGCACTGTTTTTGCGCCGGGGCTGTAAATCCACTGATCCCCCCGCTTGACTGCCATGATATGCACACCGGTCTCGGTCTCGAGCTTGAGTTCGCCAAGCGACTTCCTAACAACATCAGAACCCGGTGCGATCTGTAGCTTGGTGACCACCTCGTCAGACTCGCGCACGGCAATCGCCATGATCGGATGCGGCTCGATCTCCCGAAGCACCACGTCTGCGATGTCATAAGCCGCGTCAGAGATCGCTTCTGACGCACTGGCGAGATGCAGGAGTCCTCTGAGTTTATTCACGTCCTCGATATTTTTTGCCGATTCGAGAACCCAGTGCTGGAGTTCGTACCTCATGCCGTCCATCTTATCCTCGATGTAGCGCACCTCCTCTGCGAGCTCTTTATTATAAAAAAGAATTGCAGAATATGCAAGCCCGACCGCAAGTTCAGACATATTCTTCATCTCCACGATCAGGTTAACCGCGCGGTCGAGATCGCCAATGACCCGTTCCGGCTCGACTCTGGTTCGCGCATAACGCTTGCGGGTTGCACACTCCATGAAGAGCGGCACGCCCTCATCATGCCCGCGTGCAAAGACCACATCGCCAGCCTTCACAAGCGTGCTGTGATCAGGATCATATATCCAGTTCCGCCCCCGTCTGATCGCAATCAGCCATAAGCCGGTCTCGGTCTCGAGTTTGATCTCCCCGAGCGTATGTCCTGCCATCGGCGACTCCGGGCTGACCGTTGCGCTTGCAATCGTCTCCTCTGCGCCACGCAGATCCGGCTTCAGTTCAACAGGTATCCCGAGGTCGAGGAGCGCGATCTTTGCGATATCGCCTGCTGCATTCGAGATGTTCTCGGCTGCCGCGCCAGCCTGCAGCACGCCTGCAAGGGCTTCCGCCTCATCGATCCTTCGAGCGCTTAACATCGCTGAGATCATCATGTAATAACTGAGGGTATCCATCTTCTCTTCGAGGCGGATAACCTCTGTTGCAATCTCTCTGTCATCGTAGATCACAGCAGAGTATGCAAGATCCATCATCAACTCGGAGGTGTCCTTCATATCGATCAACAGGTCTTTCATACTCCTTGTGCAGTGTTTGAGTTCTTGTGTCATGTTTCTTAGAATATCCTTCAGGTAGCAACTATGCGGACGGCGACACTATCTGAAAATCAAGTGATTTATTACCGCGGAGAACGCGGAGGGCGCAGAGTTTCGAGACCGTTTTCAACCCTCTGCGTGGCTCTGCGCACTCTGTGGTAGAATATAATGCTATGGCGATTTCACTGGAAAAATCGATAGTGCCGCGGACGGCTAATGGTTTCGATGTTGCGGGCATGTTGCAAACCCGCCACCCATCATTTCCATACTCAGATGCAGTCCCGGATATCGCATCCCCATGCGGTGTATCCGTCTCTTCGTCAGTTGCGTCGTCCATGATGCTTTCAGATTTTAGTACTATACGGATACTTAATCTACTCATCCGGTATTAAATCCACCGAGACCGGTGGTGACGCACAATCGTGACAAAAGCGAGTTAGGGTGGGGTTGCCGTAATCTCGCAACGGTGAATCCTTCGCCGTAGATGGGAGTGGACCGGGATAGACACCATAACTGCCTTATATCGTTGCCGCCCAATACCAGGGACAACAGGGTAAAAGGGCGAAATAATGGATCCGATCCACATCTTTGCAGTCTTTGCGATAGTCCTTGCGGTGGGCATCATCGCACAGGTGGTCAGCAGACTCACACGGATGCCGAGCATCATATTCTTGCTTGCGGCAGGGATAATGCTCGGACCGGAATGTGCTGGATTGATTGATCCGTGGATATACGGCGATGGCTTGAACTTGATAATCACATTTGCCGTGGTGATCATCGTATTCGACGGCGGCATCAACGTCGATCTCCGGCACATCCGCCGGGTCTCAGGAGGTGTCCTTGCGCTGATCAGCATCGGCGTACTGGTCACCATGGTCGGCAGCGCTGTTGCAGCTCATGAACTGGCAGGGCTCGACTGGCATTTCGCGCTCCTCTTCGGTGCACTGGCGGCTGCGACAGGTCCAACTGTCATTGTGCCGTTGATGAAGGCGATACGGGTGAATAACAGGGTGCGCAGCATTCTGGAGGTCGAGGGTATATTTAACGATGCAGTCACTATAATTCTTGCTGCCCTTATTTTTGAATGGATCATGACACCGTACCCGCACCTGGGATACGGGATTGCAATGTTCCTTATGAGGATTGCGACCGGTGGAGCAGTCGGGCTGGCTGGCGGGATATTGTGCATATTTGTACTGCCCAGGATCCATGCCATCACCAGTGAACTGTTAAACATCACCACCATCTCCTTTGTCCTGATCACATACACGGTTGCAGAACTGATCTTAAACGAGACCGGAATCTTTGCGGTGGCAGTTGCCGCAATATGTGTGGGTGCGTCAGATATACCGAACAAAAGAGAGATACAGGAGTTCAAAAGCGATTTATCGATCATTCTGCTATCGATAATCTTTGTTCTTCTTGCTGCAATGCTGAGATTTGACAGCATCAGGTCCATCGGGATAAACGGCGTATTTGTTGCTGCTGCCCTGATCTTTATCGTGAGACCGGTTGCGGTCTTTGCATCGACGGCGTATTCGAAACTGCGGTGGAAGGAGCGATTGTTCATATCCGCGATAGGACCCAGGGGGGTGGTACCTGCAGCGATGGCGACATACTTCGCAATCGAACTTGCTGATGCAGACGCGGGCAGTACCATCATGGGTCTTGTATTTATATGCATCATCATCACAGTAACATTGACTGGCATATCTGCCAGACCGGTTGCAAGAGCACTTGGGGTGATACCAATGGAGATACTGATTGTCGGAGGCGGCGATGTCGGATGCACGCTCGCACACCGCCTGATCCGGAGAGGCGAGAACGTGGTCGTGGTCGATATAGATCCCGAAAACTGCCGGCGCGTGGAGGAACTCGGGGTGCCTGCGGTAGAGGGGGATGCCGGGGACGTGGCTGTCCTTACGAAGGCAGGCATCAAAAACGCAAGATACCTTGTCGCGACCACCGATCAGGACGGCGTGAACCTGCTCGTCTGCCAGGTCGCAAAGAACAAATTCGGGTTCGGGGAGAACAAACTCGTCGCGCGGGTCAATGACCCGAAGAACCTCTCCACATTCCGCGATCTCGGCATCAGGTCGATGAGTCCGATCACGTCGGCAGCTTCGATCCTGGATAATCTGATCACGCACCCGAGTCTTTTCTCGATGTACGAACTCGGCGAACGGGGCGATATCATCGAGATACCGGTAGCCAATCCGGAGATGATCGGAACGCCGGTAAGGGATCTCCAGCTTCCTGTTGACGTGCTGATCGTGCTGGTTCGGAGGGGCGATGCAACGTTGATCCCGCACGGCGATCTGGTCATCGAGAACGGGGATCGGGTCACGTTCATGGGCGCGAGGGGTGCTGTCAGAAAGGCGGTCGATATGTTCTGGTAGTGGCGTAGTAGAGCCGTAACGCGCCCGATCGTGCGTCAGGTCATCTCAATGACCCTTTTCCCTTTCCTCATCGGGACGATCTCACGTCGCTCACCGTCAAACGTCCTTGCAAGTTCGCGGCCGTCCTGCAGGTGGTCGAGAAGCAGTGCCAGCGCAGCCACCTCCGAATGGGGCTGGTTTCCTGCTGCAACATTCAGATCAGCGAGATCGTAGATGGCTGGGGGGACTTTTTCAGCGCCGACGATGATCATGAGATCGCGGTTTTGCATCTCGGATGCCACATCAGGCAGATTCAAGCCGTACATCGTGAGGTGCACAACCATGCCGCCCTGCTCCTTCCACTGCTTGATCGCCTCCCTCCAGTTAACATCGATCTCGACAAAGAAATCCCCGCCCCATGCTCTGGTCACGTCATCGATGCTCTCCTTGATCTTGGGGTCATCTGCTGCAAGGAGCATCCCGGAAGCGCCAAGCGCACGCGCTGTCAAGCCCACATGCGTGGTTATGCGCTTGTCCCGCACCGGGCGGTGTCCTATCCGCAGTACAACGAGTTTCATGCGAGAATCTCTCTAATTCTCTCCTCACACACTTTTATCTGCCGATCAGATTCCTCTTTTGTGATTGCGCTGACGATTATGCTATATGTATCCACCGCCCCGCCATACATTAGATCGTGCGCATTGCAGTCGTATGGTTTGCCGATAACGTCTTTTGAATCCATCGCTACCTACCTCTTATACTATGCAGTGCAGGTTATGCGATAAAAACCTTCACACAATGCCGCCTCCGCCGCTTCAGGACGGCACAATCGAAAACTCAAGGTAACTACTCAGGTATGTTGATTGGTCGCTCGATTGCGATTCTGTACTTTCTGGCAAGAAAAATAACCGCGGAGGGCGCAGAGAAACGCAGAGCGGTTAGCCCGTTATTCCTCCTCCGCGCCCCTCTGCGCACTCTGCGGTTAAATTCCCTGTTTGGCTACAGTACGCCCCATGTCCCGGTAGTTCCTACACAGTGAAGTCCCTCGATAGTGGTTTAGGTACCTAAGTAGTTACAACTCAAGTGAAAACACTTCAGGTTTTAAGGCGGTGTGCACGTGTTTGAACATTCGTGCAATTTGCGTCATTCGTTACTTCGTGAATGCGCAAGCAAAGGCGCTGCCACAGAAAGAACAACCCCCTCGCTCCGGATGCCCATGTTCCCCGTGACGGCTCGCAAGTACCCGCAGATGAACAAGGTTTATGAACATCCGGAAGAATGAATAATAGATATCCTGGAATCATGACGCTTAGAACCCCAATCGTGTGCGTGCTCGGGCATGTGGATCACGGGAAGACCACGCTGCTTGACAGAATCAGAGGCAGCACGATCGTAGATATGGAATCCGGTGCGATCACCCAGCACATCGGCGCGACCGAGGTGCCGA
Organism: Methanobacteriota archaeon; assembly: GCA_034658575.1. Lineage (GTDB taxonomy): Archaea > Halobacteriota > Methanosarcinia > Methanosarcinales > Methanogasteraceae > Methanogaster_A. The sequence continues at coordinate 2,080 of JAYEFK010000073.1, read as the reverse complement.
TCGATGCGATAGCAAGCGCATGCGGACCGCTATTTTCAGGAAATTTCATCGTTCCGGGATTGCTTTTTATCGATACTCCAGGGCACAATGCGTTCACAACGCTTCGGAGCCGCGGTGGCGCGCTTGCGGATCTTGCAGTCCTGATCGTCGATATAAGCGAAGGATTCCTGCCGCAGACCATCGAATCCCTAAAAATACTGAAGCGATTCAAGACCCCTTTCGTGGTCGTAGCGAACAAGATCGACCGCATCCATGGCTGGCAGACTCACGAGAGCATGCCGTTTATCCAGGGGTATAAGAAGCAGGTGGGGCATGTACAGCAGGAACTCGACCGCAAACTGTACGAACTGATTGGAAAACTCTACGAATACGGGTTCAGCGCAGATAGATACGACCGCATATCTGATTTCAAGACAACCATCAGCGTGATTCCGATATGTGCAAAGACCGGTGAGGGAGTCCCTGATCTGCTGATGGTCCTGTTAGGTCTTGCGCAGCGTTTCCTTGAAGATGATCTGCAGGTCAACACAACCGAAGCAGGAGTATGCACGGTTCTCGAGGTCGACGAGACCCGCGGTTTCGGGACGACCGTCGATGCGATCCTCTATGACGGTGAACTCTCGGTCGGCGATACGATCGTGGTCGGCGGGCAGCCAGTTATCACAACAAAGGTTCGTGCGCTCTTAAAACCAAAGCCGATGACCGAGATCTGGTCAAACGAGGCGTTCGACCACGTGAAGCATCTGACGGCTGCTGCTGGCATCAAGATCGCAGCGCCGAATCTGGAACATGCCATCGCGGGATCGACGATCCGGGTTGTGTCTGGCAACATTGATGAGATCGTTAGCGAGATAGAGGGCGAGCTTGATGCAGTGCAGATAAAGACCGATTCGGATGGTGTTGTTGTATGTGCCGATACTATAGGATCGCTCGAAGCAGTGACCCAGGAATTGGCAAATGCTGACATCCCGATCAGGGTTGCCAAGATCGGCAATATCTCAAGAAGAGATGTAATCGGGGCAGAGACGAGTAAAGATCCCCTGAACAGGACGATTATCGGATTTCGTGTCGATGCGCTGCCCGATGCCAGGGAGGAGCTCAAGAAATCGGGCACAAGACTGTTTCAGAGCGATGTGATCTACCGGTTGCTCGAGGATTACCAGGACTGGACCTCAACTGAGAAGAAGCTTGTCGAGAAGAAGCTTTCAGAGGCGGTGATCAGACCCGGGCAGTTCCTGCTTATGGATGGATGCGTCTTCAGGCAGAACAATCCCGCGGTCGTCGGTGTGCGGGTCATTGGCGGCGTGGTCATGACCGGGGTTGGGGTCATGCGTGCCGATGGTACACAGATCGGGACTATAAAGGGGATTCAGGATCGGGGAGAGTCTCAGCGGGAAGCGAGGTACCGTGACGAGGTTGCTGTAGCAATCGACGGTCCCACGGTCGGGCGGCAGATCAAGGAAGGTGACATGCTCTTTGTGGACATCCCTGAACAACATGCAAAGATGGTCGAGCAGGAACTGTCTAATACACTGTCCCCTGATGAAGCCGAGGCATTTTCGGAGTTTATGGAGATCAAACGGAAGGACGATCCATTCTGGTGCAAATGATCGGATCACAGGCGATGTCAATTCATCGCTTGCAATGGAGCGATGTACTCATCGATCGTTAAATAGTCTCCTGCCTGATATGCATCGCGGGATTCCCGAATTTCGGCTTGCACAGCCGGATCTTCGTCCCACACCTCTTCCTCATCATCTGCCATCTGCTCATCCAGTAACTCCCAAATCCGGAACTTGTCCCGTGGGTGTAGCTTTGTAACAGAGTCGACCAATGATTCGAAAGGTATTGGTAATTCCACGCTTTCCGGTGCCATGGTTTTGCTCCTTTTAAGCTTCGTTATGAGATTCTACCGCAATACTACTTTCGCACACCAATCCCGAGTTGTGCGGGTGGATTGCGGCAGGGGACGGTGAGGTGGGGTGGTGTGTAGAGGAGCGCGGGAGACCTGATCATGGGGGAAGGTTTTCTGCATGTTTCATCTCGATGATGCTTCGCCTGCGTTAGGTCTCTGCAATCA
>JAYEFK010000072.1:0-2031 GCA_034658575.1 Methanobacteriota archaeon | reverse complement strand
TATGTGTGGGCCACCATCGACACAAAGCAGGAACAATTATTGATCTACTATCGAGAGAAGAACGAAGAGGAGGCGGGTCTTATCAAGATTTATGAGTACAAGGTCGGTGAAAATGTAAAAAGATTCGAAGAGAAGTGCTGAACGCGAAAAGTGTACGCGATGTTATGGACCTAATATGCACTTGGAGTGTACGCGATGTGCTGAGCCTTTTTGTGTACGCGATGTTGTGAGCCTTACCACATATCCACTTCTGTTTATTGTAAACCCATCTATGATACACCCACCTGCATCAACCATGATCCCGCTTCCGCATTCACCAGCGTCTACAAGTGGCATACCAATTCCTTTGAGTGTTAGTTGATTATTTATTGTGAGATTCTCATTATATGTCCCATTATATATAAATATGAGGTCCCCATCACCCGCGGCATCCACCGCATCCTGCATCTTCGCGAAATCCGCGCCCCCGTCATCAGCCACATACCACGTCGTCGCAGCCGCGCCCGACACCGCACCCACCACAAGCACCGCGGCGGTTGCGAGTGCTATGATCACAAGTACACATCTTCGCTGGCAAAACAGTTCGGAATTCATCGCTCTGGTTGCATCTGTTCACAAGAATCGCATCCATGGTGTTATTCACCAAACCAACCCCCTACTATAAAAACTTAACCGGACACGAAGGTGCAACAGTAACCCTTGCATGTCGACAGCCCCTTTTACATGAAGCCATGACCACATACATATCACAGATGCCGCAAACTATCACCGACTCTCCAAAACCGCAGATGATAGCCCTCTTGCTGCTCGTACTGCTCCTGCCCGGTCAGGCGTGTGCCACCACCGAGATTACGGTGCATCATGCAGATTACGACGGCTGTGTGCTGCTTGTAATCGATGGTCTCGGCTCAGCATACTGCTATCCCGAACTTACGCCCCGTGCGCTTGACGGTTCAACACTTCAAAAGGCAGACTGCGCAAACATCCTCTCGATCGCAGAGGGCGGCATGCGTGTAATCGATGTGCGTGCTCCAGTAACAAGCACAGGTCCCGGGCATTCGGTCCTCGTGACCGGGCGATCGGATGCAACCCCGAATACGATTTCTGGTAGGACGACGATCTTTGATATCGCGCACGAGAACGGGTATTTCTGTGCAGGCGTGATGGAGAACGGGGATTTTGGAGCGATGTGCGATGAACTCGATATCATCCTGCACATCCGGAAAAATTCGATCAAAAATCCTGGAATCGCCATCAACGCCAGTCCTTATGGTCACGAAGACCTTTCACGAAATGTCAGCGTACTGATGGAGAAATGGGGCAATATCACAGACTATCTCGGTGATAACGAGGGAGTCCCCCGGTATGTTGCGTACAACCGGTGGGCTGCCGATGCATCGGATGCGGTCATAGGAAATCTGTGCGAGAGCGATGTCCCGTTTCTCATTATCATCAACCTCGCTGCTGTCGATTCGGCAGGGCACCATCTCGGGGCGGCAAGATATCTCGGGGTGGTCAATGGCACCGATGACGCGATTCTAAAGTTGTACCAGAGATGCGCCGACCACAACCTGCTCTTTGTGCTGACCGCAGATCACGGAATGGGCTTTGCAACCCCTGGTGGGGCGCATGGCGGGCATGTATCCGATAAATACGCAGAGCGTCCGGAAAGCCAGCAGATACCGCTTGTTTTTTCCGGAATCGGGATTAAGAGGGGCGTCATCGCATCGGCAGGGCAGGAGGATATCGCACCGACCATGCTCTGCCAGATGGGGCTTCCCTCCATCTCGTGCGACAGCTCATGCGACGGACGCCCGCTTCCGGTCGGCAGGTATTCGGATCTGCGTGTAACGACCGGATCGGATGCGGATGTAGAGGTGCGTGGTTGCGATGAAGCCGTCAGGGGCACTTCGGATTCTGAATTTATATTCAAAGGTCTTGGTGTCGGTTGCAATTACACGATCCGGGTGACGCGGGACGGGGCGGTGGATGAGCACGAGATGTTCTTTGATTCTGCCTGCGTTGTCGATT
>JAYEFK010000071.1:0-2033 GCA_034658575.1 Methanobacteriota archaeon | reverse complement strand
TCTCCTCAGAAACACCCCGCCCTCGATGATCGTTCTCACGGGACGGCGCAGGGTCGGCAAGACCGAGTTGATCAAGAAGTTTCTGGAAGACTCTACCGGCGTCTATTTCTTCGTTGACAGCGAGAAATCTGAGAAGATGCTGATTTCCGAGTTCTCTGCACAGTTAAAGGAGTGCTTCGATCTCGGCGAGTATGTCAAAATCGAGGAGTGGGAGACACTGCTAAAACTCATTTTTGATATTGGCAGGGATCGGGATGCGATTATCTGTATCGATGAGTTCCAGAGATTTTTGCAGTTGAATCCCTCCTTCATCAACCAGTTGCAGAAATACTGGGACATGGCGAGTTCCGGATCACGGGTATTCTTCGTTTTGAGCGGATCGAGTGTCGGGATGATGAACCGGATATTCGTTGAACAGAAGGCACCGCTCTTCAAACGAGCTCAGAATATCTTATTCATTGAGCCTTTTGACTTCAAAACGATAAATTCGATTTTAACCGATTCGGGGATCACAGACCCAATCACAAGAATTGAGATGTATGCTCTCTTCGGCGGCATGATCCATTATTACACCCTGCTTGAGCATTATGGTGTTAAAAGTGCAGATGATGCGATAAACAAACTCGTGCTGAGAAAATTTGCTCCGCTCAAGAATGAAGTACGTGATACGATGATAGAGTCCTTCGGCAGGGAGCACAGGACGTATTACTCCATTCTGACTGCGATAGCTCTTGGTAAATCCACAAAGAGCGAGATCGCCAATTTTGTTGATGTGAAGGCAACCTCGCTCTCCAGGTACATGGATAACCTGATTGCCACCGTCGGCGTGGTGCGACGTCTGGTTCCTGTAACCGAATCTGCGCCATGGCGGTCCAAGAAAGGGCGGTATCTCCTGAATGATAACTTCTTTGGGTTCTGGTTCCGGTTCATATTCCGGAACATGAGCCACCACGAGATCGGGGATTTTGAGTACATCGGAGATAAGATCCGGCAGGGCTTTGATTCGTTCGTCGGCAGGAACTTTGAGGGGATTTGCAGGGAGTTCCTGGTGGATTTGAACCGGCAGGAACCGGGGCAGTTGCCGTTTCGATTTGATCGGATCGGATCGTGGTGGAACCGGAAAGGCGATGAGATCGATACCGTTGCGCTGAACAGCGAGACTGGCGAGATCCTGTTTGCCGAGTGCAAGTGGCGTGCCGCGGCAGTCGGTTGCGGCGTGGTCGAGGATCTGCGCCGGAAGGCAGTACTTGTGGACTGGCGAAAAGGGTCCCGGCGCGAGTATTTTGCGGTATTCTCGAAGAGCGGGTTTGATGCGGCATGTCGGGAGTACTGCGAGGAAGACGGGGTGTTGATGTTTGATGCGGATCAGATAGCGGGACATGGGGCGGGGAAGTAGCGCCATGTACGTAATCATCGTCTACGATATCGGAATCGAACGCTTAAACAAGGTGCGGATATTCTTGAAGCAGTACCTGAACTGGGTGCAGAACAGCGTGCTCGAAGGGGAACTCACGAAAGCCGAGTACATGCGGGTGCTCTCCCGGCTGGAGGATTTGATCGATCCTGATGAGGACTGCATCTTCTGCTACCATGTGCGCGACCGTAAGTTTCTGGGCTTCGATGAACTCGGAACACGGAAGGCGGAGATCGACACGATCATCTGATCTTCGTGGATCTTTATATACTGAGTACACAATTGGCGATCCACGAAAACCGTGGAGGCTCGTCCGGCGGATCGAAGGTTATTTATGCAATGCGGGCGTAATTAATTGTTGCTGGAAATCAGCATCGAGCTCGCGCTTGTCAGAGATTCCGATTGTTGTGTTTATGCGACAAACATGCATGGATTTGGCGGCGGTGGGCTTGGTTCAAATCAGACCGTGGCGGGATTGAAATCCGAATGTCTGAGCTCATTCCTGCAATCCTTATCTGTGTTCAAATCAGACCGTGGCGGGATTGAAATCCAGTAGATTTACCAATTCCAAGCAGACTCAAGAGATCGTTCAAATCAGACCGTGGCGGGATTGAAATGT
>JAYEFK010000070.1:0-2035 GCA_034658575.1 Methanobacteriota archaeon | reverse complement strand
GGAGCTCTGTGTAAAATATAATATTTCTGCTTCCATTGGTCAGAATTTCATACGCGAATGGGTAGTCTTCAGAGTTAACAAAGATGGAGAGGACTATTTTCTTGTCTTTGAATCCGTGTAACTACTCAGGTACCTAAACCACTATCGGGGGACTTCACTGTGTAGGAACTACCGGGACATGGGGCGTACTGTAGCCAAACAGAGAATTTAACCGCAGAGTGCGCAGAGGGGCGCGGAGGAGGAATAACGGGCTAACCGCTCTGCGTTTCTCTGCGCCCTCCGCGGTTATTTTTCTTGCCAGAAAGTACAGAATCGCAATCGAGCGACCAATCAACATACCTGAGTAGTTACGAATCCGTTAGCTTTCGTTATACAAGTGCCGCCAGCTCATCCAATATTTTGGAGGATGGCGTGTCCATATCGCAATTAACGATAACCCCGTCCGCCCCCGTAGCATCACGACAATCGCTCTTCATGTAGATCGTGTTCCCAAGAAGATAAAGCACCGGAAACACCTCCTTCACATCAGCATCCGGCGGAGCAAAAGAGAGACTCTCGAGATCGAAGATATCCCGAAGTTCCAGTTCCAGCGGCGAATTACAGAGATGCGCACACAGAGGTGGCAACTCGCTATAGAACCGGGCTGTGTGGCAGCTTCGTGCATAAGCGACCACAGCGTACCCAAAATGCGCATACACTGGCAGGTCAAGTCCCCTTGCCGCCGCAATCGTCCGCGGCAGGAGATCGGTCTCGATCGCCTCGATGCCCATGCCTTTCAAGAGGGTGCAGGTTCTCGAATAGTTGAGATTGGTCTGGAGATACGCATCCCTCACGTAGTCGCTCTCATCCCGCAGGATGTGATCCACCCACGGACAGGCTTCTGATGTGTGCACGATGCCCCTTCCGGCAACAGGCTGATCGATCTCGCAGGAGTGGAGGATTCCGAGATCGTTTACGACGGTGCGAAGGTTCCTGATGCCGAGATCTGCGACTTCGTCCACATATCCACATACGCGATCGAAGTGCTTCTGCGGCGTTATCGGAGTTACCAGTGTCACGCCATCGATGCAATCGAGGTCGGACACTTGTGCGATCTCCGGGGTCGCGGGTAGTTTGTGTACGCACGCCTCACTCCCGACCCCGATCCTGACACCCGAACCGATATCCGCATCTTCGATCAACCCGGTGATCGCTTCGATCTTCGGATAATCGGATGTTCTCAGTTCAATCATCATAATCACACATACGAATCAATGATAGGTGTTTCAAGGTACTTGCATCTCCTCTGCTCGCATAACATCTGCCAGAAAGGCTCTTCTGTGAGCACATACTCCCGGATCTCGCCTGCGCCGCTTCCATCGAGTGCGAGATCGATGCACCTCCGGTATATCTGCACGATCTCCCGGATCATCTCCGGATTCATGCCCCTTCCAACGATCTTGAGCGCGCTCACTCCCATCTCGAGCAGGTCGGGGATGCTGCAGAGCGAGCAGTCCGTGCCTGCATCGAGGATCGGATGCACCCGCTCTACCTCGCCGCCGACATAATAGTTCGCACGGCACGGAAGTCCGAGATTGATACTCTCGCCCGCGCTGTGGATGAGATGGCATGTGCCATTGATATTCGAGCATCCGAACTGCCCGAAGATCTCAAGATCGACTCCACCCTCTGATAGCGCCCTGATCTCATCGAGTTCCATCTTAAACGGCAGGACAATCTTGCTTGCGCCCAAATCCTTCAGTAGTTCGACCTGCCCGCGATTAAACGTGTTTAAGAGCACGCTTGCGTGAACCGGCAGCCCGGTGTCCATCTCCTTGATTAGCTGCATCGCACCGAGTTCCCCAACGATCAGCGCGTCCACGCCCGCGTCCACGCCAGCCATGACGTGCGATATAAACATCTCTTCGAGTTCGTCGCTCAAAAACGGAGTGTTTACCGCGTAATCCACCAGAACTCCGGTATCATGCGAAAACTCTACGATTCCTTCGAGTTCTGATAGCGTTGGAACGTTACAGCCACGCCCGCGTCCCGATAG
>JAYEFK010000069.1:0-2036 GCA_034658575.1 Methanobacteriota archaeon | reverse complement strand
GGAGCGATCGGTCCGGACTCTCCGAATGCCCTGTTCATCCATTCCTGCATCCTGTGCAGTTCTTCAAATGGGTCTAACAATCTTCTATACATTTTTACCACCTCACAAGTTTGGTGTATCCATCATCATTTCTTCCAATAATAAGCATATCGTTCACAGGGCGCCACACCACAAAATGCGACAGCCAGATGCCAGAGAGCCAAATACCATGAAGCCATGAAGCCATAACATCTTTACCAAGGACGCCAGAAGACATCCCATGACAATCGAGATCACAACGCCCTCCCGCCTCCACATCACCTTAATCGACCTCAACGCATCGATCGGGCGGGTGGATGGCGGGATCGGGCTGACGATTGAAGAGCCCGGCATCCGCATCACGGCAGAAGCGGCAGATGGGATCATAGTCACAGGCAAATTAGAACTGGCAGACCGGATGCGCGAGAGCGCAAGTGCGATCCTCCCTGATGGTTGTGGCGTCCGCATCCGCATCGAGCAGGATTCCCCTTCGCACGTCGGGCTTGGCACTGGTACGCAGGCTGCGCTTGCCGCGGGTATGGCTGTGAACCGGTTGTACGATCTGGGCATGAGCGTGCGGGATATTGCGATCGCGGTAGGACGCGGCGGAACCTCAGGCATCGGCGTAGCGTCGTTTGAGAGCGGCGGGTTCATCCTCGACTCCGGGCATAAGTTTTCCGAGAAGGGTGCATTCAAGCCATCCGCAGCATCGAAGTCGCCGCCGGCATCGATCCTGTTCCAGCAGCCATTCCCGGACTGGGAGATCGTGCTTGCAATCCCGGACGTTGTGGGTGCGCATGATGCACACGAGGTGGACATCTTCGGAAAAGAGTGCCCGATCCCGCTTTCGGAGGTGCGGGAACTCTCGCACATCATTCTGATGGAGACGCTTTCCGGTGTTGTCGAAGGCGACATCGAGGCATTCGGGGATTCGATAAATCGGATACAGGGGGTGGGATTTAAGAGACGTGAGATTGCGCTACAGACGCCGGAGATCGCACGGATCATCGGACTGATGCAGGAAAGTACGTGTGGCGCCGGGATGAGTTCGTTTGGACCAGTGGTCTACGGGATCACGGACAGTAAGAGGGATGCAGCAGATACCGTGCACGAGGTGCAGGGGTTTCTGGATGAGACGATCCGCGGCAGATGCATGGTTGTTCATGCCAGGAACTCGGGTGCTGATGTGCGCATTTGCCCGTGAATGGGGTGCATCCAAAGGAGGAAAACCATTTAAACAAATCAATCCAGAAGAATCTTGTGAAAATTGCGGTGAGAAAATGAAGACAGAGGACGTGCGCTGGAAACAGCGATTTCAGAATTTTGAGAATGCTTATGTGCGTTTGGAAGAAGCAATGGAGATGGAAGAGTTGACCGAACTTGAAAGAAATGGTTTGATTCAGCGTTTTGAGTTCACACTCGATCTTTCGTGGAAGGTACTAAAAGATTTTTTGGAAGAAAAAGGATTTGTCTTTAAACCTTCGCCTAAGGATACGTTGCGGCTGGCACAACAGAGCGAATATATAACTTATGCGCAAGAGCTGATCGATGGATTGGATATACGAAACGAGCTTTCACACGATTATAGCGGCGAAAAATTTGAACGTTCGGAGAAGAAATTAAGAGAAGAAACGTATGTTGCACTGGGAAAACTGCACCTCTTTTTTGTAAATGAAAAAAACAAATGATTATACAGAATTATTCCATGAATAAAAAAGAAAAAAATTCTTTTGGACTTTCCGATAGGGATATGAAAACGTTGCAAGACATTTTTAAAAAATATCCTGATGTGAAAAACGTTTTTGTATTCGGGAGTCGGGCTAAGGGAACGTACAAACAAGGCAGTGATATTGATCTGGCGATAATGAACGAAGGGGTGCAAGATACGTTTATCCGCAAAATGAAAAGCGACTTTGAAGACAGCAGCCTGCCCTATACAGTTGATCTGGTGAACTACCCCACACTAAAACATCCCGAACTGAAAAATCATATTGATAGGGTCGGGGTGCCTCTGTTCC
>JAYEFK010000068.1:0-2038 GCA_034658575.1 Methanobacteriota archaeon | reverse complement strand
GTGATCCTGCCAAGCGCACGGTCAGGAATCGTCGCAGCAGTCATACTCGGGATGGGTAACTCCATCGGCGAGACGATGGCTGTGCTCATGGTTGCTGGCAATACTCCGATACTCCCGGCTCCGCTTTATGATATTCTCGATCCGGTAAGACCGATGACCTCGAATATCGTGCTTGAAATGGGTTATGCGACAGGAGACCATGCAAGTGCGCTATTTGCAACAGGAATTGTGCTCTTCATCGTGGTCGCTCTACTGAACGGGATATCGCACAAAGCACTTAAATCAAGGATGGGTACCAGACGATGACATCATTAATCTCACCGGCAACATCAGACAGGGCAGCAAAGGTGATGCTGTGGGTCTCCGCATCCATATCCATACTGATCCTCATGTTTATTCTCGGTTACATCGTTATTAAGGGGATTTCTGTGGTGAATCTCTCGTTCCTGATAGATTCACCGAGATTAAGCGGGGCAGAAGGTGGCATATCTCCTGCTATTATGGGGACGCTCAGTGTTGTGGCGGTGGCGCTGCTTGCCGCCATCCCTATCGGTGTCGGCGCTGCGATATATCTCACAGAGTATGCTCCGGAATGTGCAGTGACCCACATCATCACCTTCGGTGTCGAGTGTCTGGCAGGCATCCCCTCGATCGTGATCGGACTCTTTGGATACGCATTCCTTGTGATCTATCTTGGATTCGGTTTCTCAATCCTCTCGGGCGGGCTTGCGCTCATGTTTATGATACTACCGTGGATCGTCAGATCCTCTGAGGAGGCAATCAAAACAGTGCCGGGCGGTCTGCGCGAGGCAAGTCTTGCGCTCGGTGCAACGAAGTGGCAGACCGTGAGCCGAGTGGTGCTTCCAAGCGCAATTCCCGGCATCACGACAGGGGTCATACTCGGGGTAGGGAAAGCGATCGGGGAGACCGCTGTTATCATGTTTACAGCCGGGTCATCACTTCTGATGCCGACTTCCCTCTTCGATCCGGTGCGTGCGCTGCCGTATCACCTCTATATCCTCGCATCAGAGGGCATCTCGGATCCAATGGCTTACGGCAGTTCGGTTGTGCTGCTTGTGATGGTACTTGTGATCAATCTTGCAGCGGTTGCGATCCAGCGGCATTACGGGAGGCATCATGTCAGAAATTGAGATCGAAAGCAGAAACCTGGATTTATGGTATGGCAGCGCGCAGGCGCTAAAGAACATCTCGATGGCGATGCCTGAAAAGAAGGTGACCGCGATAATCGGACCATCCGGATGCGGCAAGTCCACGTTCATCAGGTGCATCAACCGGATGAACGATCTGGTCAAGGACTGCCGCATCACCGGAGAACTGCTCTTTGAGGGCACGGAAATCTACGACAGCAGCGTGGACGCTGTCGAACTCCGGAAGAAGATCGGAATGGTCTTCCAGAAGCCAAATCCATTCCCGATGTCGATCTACGATAACGTCGCTTACGGACCCCGCGTACACGGTCTCACGAACAAGGAGGAACTTGACCGGATCGTTGAAGAGAGTTTGAAAGCCTCTGCGCTGTGGGGTGAAGTTGGAGACATTCTGGATCGGTCTGCGATTGATTTAAGCGGCGGGCAGCAGCAGCGGCTCTGCATCGCAAGAACGCTTGCAGTGAAGCCCAAAGTCATACTGTTCGATGAGCCGTGCAGCGCGCTCGACCCGATCTCGACTGCGAAGATCGAGGATCTGATCAACACGCTGAAGCACGATTATACGATCGTTATAGTGACGCACAACATGCAGCAGGCTGCCCGGGTGTCGGATCACACTGCGTTCTTTTTGCTTGGCGAGTTAATCGAGTTCGGGAAGACGAAGCAGATCTTCGAGCTTCCTGAGAAGAAGAGCACGGAGGATTACATAACCGGAAGGTTCGGGTGATGGAGGATAGGCGGGTGGATGAGCTTGTGTTTTTTGAGACGTTGGTTTGTTTTGCAAGCGCCCGGTGTGAATATTTACAAAAGGTGATACCCAACTGTTAGTCGGTGATGTTGATGTCAGAAACTATTGCAGAAGTTAACAT
>JAYEFK010000067.1:0-2045 GCA_034658575.1 Methanobacteriota archaeon | reverse complement strand
ATGGCGATGGTCAGCATGACCCGGGGGAGATTCCCGGGCTGCTCGAACCGATATCAAACGATGATGCTGATCTTGTCATTGGCTTCCGGGCATTCGGACAGATGCCGTTTTACAGAAGGTTCGGCAGAGCGGTGCTGGATGGTATGACTGGTGCGGGTGGCGCTGTCACTGACTCACAATCAGGGTTCAGGGCATTGAACAGGAAGGCGGTTCAACTGCTGGCAGGGACGTTGAAGAAGGATGACTTCTCGATCGAGTCAGAGATGATGCGCCGCAGTCATGACCTGGATTTACGGATGGCAGAGGTGCAGATCCAGTGCAGGTACGGGGATTTTGACACGTCAGCAAAGAATCCGGTTTCGCACGGGTTTGGGGTGCTCGGGCTCGGTGATCTGGCTCATCGCAGAGAAGAGACCGCTGCTTTATATCGGGGGACCCGGGTTTGTCTCATGTCTTGTCGGGGTCTTCTTTGGGATACGGCTGCTTCAGGTGTATAACCAGACCAGATTCTTCTCGCTTGCTTATGCGATGCTTGTGTCGATATTCTTGATTCTTGGCGCGATCGGGGTTTTTATGGGGCTGATGCTGAATGCGATCTCGAGGTTGAGGTTGAGGGTGGGGGATGGTGGTCGTGGATGAAGATGTGTGTTATTCTTGGCACTACACAAGAGGTGATAAAGATGAGTCATATTATAACAGAATTTGAAAGCAAGGTTGAAAGGGATCTTAAACACTTTAAGTCTGATCTCCATGGAGTTTTCAGCGAGGCTTGCGAAATGTTGGGATGGCGAGATACCGTCATTGTATGAACCAAAGAATTTATGTTAAGATAAAATAAATTACAAGAAGGTGATGAAATGAAACAGGAGTTGCTGGAAGTCAGAGTTCCGAAAGAGCTACTATTGGGGATTAATAAAAACAAGTTCATAGCTGATATGAAACTTTTCACATCGATAAAACTCTACGAAAGGAATGTCTTATCATTGGGTAAAGCTGCAGCGCTGGCAGAAAGAGGTGTGGGCGAGTTCATGGAAGTGTTGTCTGAGTATGGGGTGGATGTTATAAAATATCCAAAAGAGGAACTGAATGAAGAGATAAAGTTTCTGAGGACTGTTTGATGGACATAGTCTCCGATTCCTCTCCTTTAATTGCTCTGGCGAAGATTGGAAGATTAAACCTATTAGAACATGAGATCATCGTTCCAAAAGCTGTTTTCGAGGAGATAACGAGATCGCGGAGAGAGGATGCAAGAAAATTGTATACATGGGGAAAAAATAGAGTTTCAGTGGTAAAGAACAGGCAGGCTGTCGAATATTTGGAATTGGTACTGGACAGGGGAGAGGCGGAAGTCATCGTATTGGCTGAAGAAATAAGAGCGGATGCAGTGCTGATTGATGACCTGAAGGCGCGGAAAACGGCTATGTTGAGGGGACTCGCGGTCGTTGGGACCATCGGTGTTCTGCTGGATGCGAAGGAAAGGGGACTTGTCGATGATGTGAAACCACTGCTGGATGAGTTGATCAGAAAGAAGATCAGGATAAGCAGAGAACTGTATAACCATGCCCTTGAACTGGCTCAGGAGTCGCAATCATAATGCGCGTAGGTATGGGTACATGGCATTGATCATGATCCGGCAGAGAATAATACTGGTGCCACCAACCACTGCCTTAATTTGATTGCTGGGCTGGGATGCCCTTGCAGGCGCGGCAAGGGTCTGGCTGGGATCGGGGTGAAGAGGGATTGTGTGTCCGTGGAGGGGGTGGATGAGGATTTGAAATTACACGAAACATATCCGAATGGCGAACGATGTTAAAAGTTAAGGGATTCCGGTGGTAAGAATAATTGATAGAAGTATCCAATTACATTGCAGGAGCAGAAGCATGAAGACACTTGTGGCAATCCAGCGACGGCTGCGCCGTCAGTAATGAGTAACGGGTGATGAGTAACGTGTCACAGATTACAGATCACACATTACCGATCACAGATCGCACGATGCTCCTGTCCTGCCGGATGGTGTGCCGAAGATGTACGGAAGGATTTGGACG
>JAYEFK010000066.1:0-2045 GCA_034658575.1 Methanobacteriota archaeon | reverse complement strand
GGTTCGGAAAACCACAGAGCGCACAGAGGACACAGAGAAAACAGCAACTCTCTGTGCCCTCCGTGTCCTCTGTGGTTAATCTTCTTCGCCATAATCCGAATCCGCCCAGAAAAAATTAAAAAGTCTCAAACGGGACTGCCACGCCATCTATCGCGCCCGTGCGACAAGAATCTTTATAGAGTGGCTCTCACGTATGGGGCGAATCGCGAATGTTCCTCGCTCGAGTCGTAAAGAATGAAAAACCCCAATCATCCGAGACTGGGTCTAACCTCGCACCGGTAGTACTCGTTCCACTCGTCGTAGCTCATGCCCGAGTTGCATGGCAGATTCTCCCGAAACTCATTTGTGAGTTTGTAACACTCGTCGCTGACCCACGGGGTGTGGAAATCGAACTGGTCAAAGTCGCCCCACTCCTCAAGCAAGGAAAGCGGCGGAAAGCCCATCTCGATACACTTCCGGTAGAGTGGTGTGCCCGGGTACGGGACAAAGAACGAGAGGAGAAAGTCCAGTTTCGCAAGATCGCTCTCTTCGTGGAATATTCCGATCATCCGGTTCATCATCTCAAACGTGTGTGTAATCTCGGTCTTCGTCTCGATTCCCGGAATTCCGACCATGAACGAGCCGCGCAGGTCAATGTCGTGTCTCGCGCAACTCCGGGTGCAGATCAGGACGTGGTCAACGGACGCACCTTTTCCCATGGCATCAAGCGAGGGTTGGTATCCGCTTTCAAACCCGATGAAGACCTCCCGAAGCCCGGCTCTCCGTAGAAGTTCCCACACACGATCATCGAGGCGGCGCAGATGTTCCATCCGTCCGTTTACGCTGACCAGATTCAGATTCAAGCCCCGCTCGATCAGGAGTCTCGCGATCGCACTGACGCGTTTGATGCTGACGAAGAAGTCACTGTCCCGGATCATGAACGTATCAATCCCGTATTCCATGTGCAGCTTCGCAAGCTCCGAGACTGTCCTATCAGGGGTGAGGGCAATCCACTTTTGCTTGCTGAACAAAGGCTCTGAGCAAAAGAAACACTTTGCAATGCACCCCCGGCTCGTTTCGTAATCGATGCAGCGATCTCCGAACCGATAGGACTTGACGTAGCGTTCCATATCGATTAAATGGTAAGGCATCTCGCAGAACTCGTTTAAGTCTGAAAACTCGCGATCAGGGTTCGTTATGACCTTCACGCGTCCCTTCCCCTTCCCCTGCCCTTCCTGCGGTCCTCCCAGCCGCTCTTTGTAAGTGATCCCACAGAGCCCTTCGAGGCTGCGTCCGCCATCTATCCGGTGCACAAGTTCACGAAACGTGCACTCGCCCTGCCCCCGCACCACGACGTCGATGTTCGGGTTCAGGATCGTCTGCTCTGGCATGGTGGATGGGTGGTAGCCGCCCCAGACGACCGGAAGTAGCGGGTACTCGACTTTCACGGCAGCCGATACGTTGAGCCCGTCCCTGATCTGATAGCAGGTCATGCTGCTCACCGCAAAGAGCAGGGCATCGCTGCATGCAGCAAGGATCTGCGCGGTATAGTTCTCATCCACGACCGCATTTACTATTCTAACGTCGTAGTCATCCGCAACCATCCGTGCTATCGCAAGAAGAGAGAGCGGCGCATTGACAAGCGGAACTTTTGTGGATGTTGTGGCGTGTTCTTCGATGCTTCGCACGGGCAACGGGTTGAATAGCACGACGGATCGCTTATCAGGGTGTTTTCGGGATTCTAACATATTCGCTGCAATGACCTGCATTCTGCTTGTATAAAAGTCGATCGATCGAGTGAACGCGGAAGTATGAGTTAGGAGGGGCGGGCGACTCTGGAATCTACTTATAGGTTCGGGAGCCCGATATACCATCATGTATCCAACGGAGAGGCTAACCAGTGTTCTGGTGCCGAAACACTACAAGACCAGATATGTCCTGATCGAAGATGCATTTAGAGCGCTTTTAAATTTAAAACCATGGTTAAAGGTGGAACTGTCGATAGAGCTTTATCTGAGGGGGGATGTATCGCTTTTGAGAGCGGCAGAGATTGCGGGTATGGATAT
>JAYEFK010000065.1:0-9134 GCA_034658575.1 Methanobacteriota archaeon | reverse complement strand
TGACGTGGTGCCACACTGGAGGGGATGTACGTGAATTTCGTCCCAAGACCGGTATCTTGGTGTCAGGTTGGTGTAAACGCTAAAGATCCACGCCATGCTCTTCAAAATACTCATAAAACGCCGCTTGTATCCGGTCGTCCACATACACAACCCCTCCGACAGATCGGTTCAGCAGGTAATCGAATATCTCTGTGATCTTCAGTATCGGATACACAGTTAGACCGACTTTGGTCAGCATCTCTATGGTATCGTTGCCAGCTTCATCGACCTCCTGCCGGTCAACTGCCACCAGGATGCCTTTCGGACGCAAATCCCTGTAATCGGTCAGTTTCGCCCAGTTATCGATCTTTGTCTTCCCGGTAACGACCACATCATCCACTATCAGGACAGAATCCCCGCCCCTGAGGTCACCAACGATCCGCGTCTCTGACGGATCTCCATACCGCTTCTCTTCCTTCCGGTCATATCCCCAGCGCAGATCGATCCCGCCTGTATCCCTGCCCCTGCTCACACTCCATAGCTTTTCTGCGATCAGCACCGAGAGCGGAATTCCCTTGTATGCAGGACCGTGTATGTAATCAAAATCGGTGCCGACCGCGCCATCAACGATCTCTGCCACGTACGCGTCTGCTGTTTCGGAAGCTCTCCTGCCGGTATTGATTGCGACGGCGATGTTGACGAAATACGGCGAGACCCGCCCGCTCTTAAGTCTGAACTCTCCAAACTTTATCGCGTCCGATTCGAGCAGGTGCAGCAAAAAATCTTTCTGGTGTCGTTTCATGTTAGTCGCCCCGCAATCGATCGATGATCTCCCTGTAAATCCGTTCTGCCGATGCTTTCGGCTTCTCTGATCGGTAGATCGCACGTCCGACGATCTCGTAGTCAGCCCCGCTGGTAATAGCGTCCCCAGGCTCTGCACCCTGCGCATGTACTCCCGGCGATATGATATATGTCTCACTTCCGCCCTCCCTATCGAGCAGTTCTGATAGTCTCCTGACCCTCTCCGGACGCGTGGCAGGCAGAACCACCCCGTCAACGCCGATCCCCGATACCATCCGGATGAGCCGCTCTGAGATCGGTTCGAGATATTCGACCGAACCCGGATGCGTCATCTCGATGACCGTGATCACGTCGCCTTTGCCCAGACTCGCGACCTCGCGCACGGCATCCGCGCCAACGAACGCATGCATGATAACACCGTCCGCGCCTGCATCGTAAGCGATCTCTGCTATCTTTGCGCTGACATACGGGATGTCCGCGATCTTCCCATCGTAGATTATCGGGATGTCTGTAGTGCCCCTGATTCGTGAGATGATCTCCTTTCCGGTCTGCATCTCAAGAGGTCTTCCGACCTTGATTGCGAAATTGCCATCAGCGCTACCCAGTTCCTCCGCCATGCGAACCGCATAGGATGGATCCTCCATATCAAACGCCACCATGATCCCTGGTCTCTTTTTCAGTCTGCTCGTGTCATCACATCCTCGATTAGTCTGATCCCCTTCATCCATTTATTGTTTGTGGAAGTGGGGTAACTATTAACTCTCACTTTTTGTTTCAATTTGGCATTATTTTACAACGGATACTAAATTTTATTATTTAAAATTAATTAATAGAATCAATAGATCAAATACTTTATAATAAAATTATACTATAGTATATTTTATCAAACATTTTAAAAGTCCGATGCAAGTACGATTTTTACTAAAAATGATTATATACTTATCTACTGGAAAATAATCGGGCAAGCTCGATCATTCCAAAAACTATAGGAATACGCATATCCCTACCGACAACATGGTGGGTATCTACATAACAGATGGGTAGATCCGCATACCTGCAGGTAGAAATCGGTAGCAGGAGGGGGTGTTATCACTGCGTGCGGTTTTCGCTGTGTATATGGGGGTGATACGGGTGGGTATTTTGATAGGAAATAGTTATATTTAATCTTCAAAATTCCTATTGAGATATACTTATCAATCAAAATGTGAATATGCAACTATAATTAGTTATTATAACGAGTAATAGTTAATGAAATAATACTTCTATTTTATTTAAAATAATCCGGTGTAAAACAAAAAGTGAGAGTTGTGTTTTGAGAGATCCTCCACAAATTACCACGAATAACCGAACCGCAGAATGCGATCTGCGAAAGCACGTAAAGGATGAGCGAGTTGAGACTGTTACCGCTTCGTCTCCGCAGTCTCCCGCCTCGGCGGTACCGTCAGTCCTGCTGAGTCTTTTTAATTCATTCTGGTCGGGAAAACATGCACCAATCCTGCAAACATAGTACGATTGGATTGTTGGAATCAGTGAAATCTGTGTAACCTGTGGATAAAATTTATATCAGCCATAGATGAACACTAATTACACAGATTAAAGGTATCAATGGATTTGCAGATCGATATAGTTCCATTTTTAGCAGTTGTACTTACCCGAGAAAATTCGGTATAACCAGAAAATAATAAAAAATCTCTGATATTTGGTGCCCCAAATCCGGATCGGTCACAAAGACTTCGCTCACTTCCCCACAACCCTCGCGTCCAGCACCTTGAGAACACCCCGGCATCCGTACCAGATTTTCTCGGTCTCCACAAGTTCGATCCGCTCCTTGAAGTACGGTGCATCCAGAACAAGCGTTTCGTATTCGCCGCCTTCCCCACAGAGATGGATGCGGTACCTCCTGTGAAGTTCCTGCAGATTGCGTATCGCTCCCTCATCGATCCGCATCCCGAGCCACTCTTCACCCATTCCGCCTGCTGCAACCTGAACGATCCGAATATTCATTACCGCAGCCATCTCGCGGAGCAGTTCACCTGCATTCCGGTGCCAGAGCGGCGCATACATCGCAATACGAAGCGTTTCACAGACCTTCCGGACGCGGGATTCCTGATACGCCGATTCGATTGCGCCCACGATGACCCCGTCGATATCAAGGCTCTGAAGAGCGTCTGAAAGATCCTTGAGTTCCTCTTCCTTCCTGCCTTCTGATTCCTTCAGGACGAGGGGGATGCCGCACGCCTGCGATATCAATCTCACGATGTCGATGTTTATCGAGTGATACATGTACGAATCGGGATTCTGCGGCTTTATCGCAACAAGGTGCGTCACCTCATGCCCAGCCGTCAGCGCTTCGTAGAGTGCATAGCACGAATCCTTTCCGCCTGATATGAGTGCTGCGAGTTTCATTGTATTGTCGGACTTAAAACTGATGACATATATATACGTCCGTTCCTGACTAAAAATCATCCAGATCGAAGACCTGATACCCAATCTTTCTAAATTTTTCCTTATCCTCGATCTTCTTTGCCATGATGCCAAAATATTCTTTCCGTTTTTCGTTGTTCCATCGGAAACGCTTCGCTTTTTCCTTCAACGATCCGAGGACTCTGCTCGCGCCTCTATGATCCAGATGTTTCCATTTACATTCCACAAAAAGAATCTCTTTTGTCCCCTCATTAAGTGCAACAATGTCAATCTCATCGTCCTTGTGCCACCATCTGCCAATCCTCGAGAATTTAAACGGCAGCATGTCGGCATAGTCTTCAAGAACCTCTTTTGAAAATTTTTCGAAAACTTTTCCAAGATAACGATTATAATCCGAATCGAAATTACTGATCTGCCCGTTTAAGATCAACTCCGACTTATTTGGGTGAATAAACCTGAAATAAAACTCAAAATAGTTATCCGAAAGGTTATATCGCTTGTTTCTTCTCCGTTCTTCCGGATCGATCACAGGATATGATTCCTCCACAATGTGAAGATTGATCAAATTGCTCAGGTATTTGGAAACAGTGGAAGTGGGAAAACCGGTGTAATTCACAATGTCCCCGAACTTCGTGTTGCCGAATGCGATGGCTTTCAATATCTTAAAATATCTTGTAGGCTCCCTTAATTCACTTTTTACTAAGATCTCCGCTTCTGAGAAGAGGGATTTGTTTGGCTGGAACACAGCATCCAGTCTCTCGCCGTGTTTAAGTCTGTAACACACCTCTTTGATGTACTCGGGTATGCCATCTGTTATCCCAAATATCTCAACCGCTTCTTCGATTGAAGCGGCTCCAAAATCCATAATATGCCTTGCTTTGAGCGGTCTTACAAAAATCTGACCAGTTCTTCGCCCATACAAAGGACTCCTGTAATTTAACAGATAGTTCTCCATCATTGAGATGGATGAGCCGCAAAGGATCAGTTTGATCGTGCTGTTCTTCAGGAGTTCATCCCATATCTTCTGGAATTTGGATAGCAGCGCTTTATTCTCTGAAATAAGGTTAGGAAACTCATCAAACGCGATGATCAATCTATCTTCATTGGCTATCAATTTAAACAACTCTTCCCAGATGAAATCGCCTCTTGCGATCAAAGGATTCTCCAGTGTCTGCGAAACAATTTTTTTGAAGGATTCCAGGTTATCTTTCTCCAGTGCCTGTTCAACAAAGAAATATCCTGCTTTTTTACCGTGAATCGCTTTTTTTATCAATTCGGTCTTCCCCACCCGCCGTCGCCCATAGATGACTATCAGTTCAGCACGGTCCGAACGAAACGCCTCCTGTAAACTGGATAGTTCACTTTCCCTATTCACGAAATAATTTTGTTCACGCACGATTAGCATAATCGCGAGTAAAGTATTTAACCTTATTGGCAGCTATGGTAATTGGGCATGTTTTCGAAGAAATGTCACCGGTCACTTCCCCACCACAACCCCTGCATACCCGACCACTTCTGCCATCGGCTGCACATCCCCGCTGTTTGAGTAATTAAGCAGTCTCGCAGAATTCGCGCCAAGTCCCCTGCATACTCGCATCATCACAGCGATCGGACCGTACCCACATACCGAAGCGTCACGCTCACTGATCCGTGAGTAAAACTCAGTGACGTTTAATTCAAGCAGCGGGTAAAGCACGTAATGATCGATGTCATACGCGACCGCTGCTGGCTTATAATGCGTGAAATCGGATGATGCGATCACAACAACCTTCTTGTCGGTCTCTGAGATTGCATCCATCAGTTCGTCGCTCACATCGCGTGCGGTCTCCGCGTCCTGTAAGCCCATGCATACGGAAACTATCTTGAAGTTCTTGAAAAGCGTCTGGAGAAATGGGATCTGAACCTCGATTGAATGCTCGTACTGGTGTGCGCTCTCGTCGACATCGATGATGCGCCGCGGAATCGACTCGATGAGATCGAGATCGGAATCGACATCCCCAAGCGGCGTACTCCATGTATCAGACGACACCGAGACCATAGAGCCGTATCCGGTGTGGTTGGGTCCGATGATCACGAAGGTGTCGGCGTTCGGGAGTGCTGCGTACACATGCGCGGCTGTTCTTCCGGAGTACATGTATCCGGCATGAGGCACGACCGCGCCCATGATCGCCGGATCCGGCGCAATCGTTATGCCTGAAAAGTATGATTTGATCTCCTTTTTCAAGGTTCTGGGATTTGATGGGTAGAACTGCCCTGCGACTACTGAGATTCTCATGATGGCTCACCGATCATACAGATGCCCTTTTCAGACTTATGTCTAACGCATGGGCGAGGTTGTCAGGACCTCGGGTGTGGTGGGCGGTGTGGCTGGGGTGGACACGCGAAATGTTTTAGATCCCAAAGCAAGAGATAAATACAACCGCTGAAAATATGAACAGGTGTTTACCACGCTCTCAGCAAGCCCAACCAAACCAGAGATCATCGCGATCACAATCGCGAAACTCAAACTCCGTCCTGGCGACACTTTCTGCGACATCGGCTGCGGCACAGGCGCGGTCTCGATCGCGGCATCGAGATTTGCAGACACAATCTACGCAATCGACATCCGGGACGAAGCCATTCGAGTGGCAGAACAGAACTTCGCTGCCGCCGGAATCATAGACAAAGTAACGCTCGTCCACCGCGAGGCGGCAGAAGCGATTGCAGACCTGCTGCCTGCCCGCATCGACTGTGCATTTGTCGGCGGCACAAAGAATGTCGAGAGCGTGCTTGCGGGACTCTGTGCCAAAGTCCGGGGGCGGGTGGTCGCTAACGCGGCTCGGATCGAGACCACAGCTCGGATCATCGGATGCATGAAGTCGCTCGGGATATTTGAAGAGGTGATTCATGTTCAGGTCTCAAAGGGGTATGAGCTTGCGGGGGAGACCGCGTTTAAGCCGGCAAATCCAGTATATATCGTTGTCGGGGATACAGGCAAGCTGAAAAGCTGAAAACATATTCGATTTAAGCGTAATCTATGATGAAGTTCAGATACCCTCTGACACCATCGATCCGTCTGTGTAATTTTACTGACTTTAATATATATGCCAGACAGATTTGCACTTCCTTCCTGGTCTGGCTCTTGTAGCTCGCGATAGCACAGATACGTATCTGAATCTGGTCTTCCAGGCATCCAGCCGGATATTCCTTCGTCAAACCTTTTTTAAGATTTTTCAATGCCTTTATAACATCAATATCCTTTAACTTTGGATCTTCTCGGTAAAAACCTGCGATCGCACTCTCGATTGTGAGCAATATACCCCTATATTCATCTTCCTCTCCTTCTTTTATTGCATACGGTGTGGTACGTGCAGAATCCGGCAGCAATACATCTTTTAGTGGTTTTAATTCAATTTTGATCTCAGTTCCGTCACCTTCTTCACCAATCATGTATGATCCTATTTCCAGATCATATCCCGCCTGTTCCAAATCGTCCTCTACGTCCTTGATTAATGCTTCTACGTACGATGACATATCCATACTTTCTGCATCTCTGATTCCCTCCAGTCTCCCCCGATATTTCTCTTCCAACCCCACATTAGCATCGAGTTTGAATACCTGCTCTAAACTATCCAGAGACGCATAAGGCATATCGTCTATGACATTTTCCCTCGCCCTCTCTTCAAAATATAGCACCCTCTCTTCCCGGGGCATATTCAGTACACCAAGATTCTCGTCCTCAAAGTCGATCTCTTCAGTCTCCAGTAGTCGGAGTTCGTCATCCCCAAGTTTGTTATTTTTATATTTCTCCTTTGCCTGCATGAATTTATTGAAGAAGACACCTGCCCTCTCTACCATCCCTTCACAATCCACAATCTCATCCTTCACGCGTCTTAGATTACCGATCTTGAAACTTTTGTGTTTGCTGAATCCTCTTGTCGGCTCCTGTATCTTCAGTACGTGCTCAAAGATCTGCTCCATCATCTCCCCGGGATTGCTCATCTCCAGCCAGCAAGCGGTGCTCCACTCACCATAAGCGTTTCTGAGAATGACTTCCAGACCCAACTTATTCTCACCCAATTTCAAATCCAGCGTTCTCAATTCGGTAATCGTTATCTCGTTTTTCATAGGATTGTTTTAACTTTCGTACCTAATTAAAACTATCAGCCCATAAGCCCATAGATTGATAGCCGCAAACATGTTCTAATGGGGTACACTGATATACTGGTAGTGGCACAGTTTACATTGGTGACTCAAGATGTTAACTGCTGTTTCGATCCGGATGTCTGATGCTATTGCGCACGAATTAGAGGGTCTTGCCAGGACTATAGAGTGCTCCAGGACGTACATCATCCGTAAGGCGATAGAATCGTATCTTCAGGAGTATGCTGACTATTCAGTCGCCACAGAACGTTTGAACGATAGAGATGACGAGATAATCTCAAGCGACAAAATGAGGAATCGCCTTGCCTTATAAGATTAAGTATAAATCATCGGTCGTCTGAGATCTAAAAAAATTGGATGCGAGCGTGGCTGTGGATACAAAGGAACAAGGAGGAAAACAATGTTAATCGGACTCGGACTCGGACCCGGCGATCCTGAACTGCTGACGCTCAAGGCGGTGCGGATACTTGAAGAGAGCGATAAGGTATTTGTTCCGGGAAAACTCGCTTTAGAGCTGGTTCTGCCGTACACGGATGCAGAGATACTCGATTTTCCGATGACGCACGACAAAACCACACTGGACCGAACCATCGACCGTAATGCGGACGTCGTTTCCGCCGCCGCCATGCACAAACTGGTTGCATTCGGGTTGATCGGCGATCCCAACTTCTTCTCGACGTTTACCCGCCTGAAAAAGCGGATACGGGAAAAATACCCGAACCTCGTCATCGAAACCGTGCCTGGAATCAGTTCAATAACGGCATTCGCATCGAGAACCGATGCCGACATCGATCGTTCGTTTGTGGTCAGCGATGGCTCGCCTATCGCCACAAAGATCGTGTTAAAGACGCGAACGCCAAAAAAAATCAGGGACGGTCTGATCGACGAGGGTTACACGAATTTTATCTTTGCTGAGAAGCTCTTCTCTGACGAAGAGCGGGTAACAGATGAGATTCCGGATAAGGGCGATTATTTCAGCATATTATGCGCAGGAAAAGGAGATGCGGAAGAGGGGCAGATCACGCCGGGGAAGGTCTATTTTGTCGGAGCAGGACCCGGCGATCCGAAGCTTATCACGCTTCGCGGAAAGGAACTGCTCGAAGAATCGGATCTTGTGATCTACACGGGATCGCTCGTCGATCGCAAGGTCGCCGCCAACAGCGCAGGCGAGATCATCAACAGTCATGGGCTAACCCTCGACCGACTGACCGACCTCATGGTGGGCGCGATCCGCGACAAAAAGACGGTCGTCCGGCTGCATACCGGGGATCCGTCACTCTACGGCGCGATATGCGAGCAGATCGCTGCGCTGAAGAGACACAACATCAATGTTGAGATTATTCCGGGCGTGTCATCGGTCTTTGCTGCAACAGCTGCGCTTCAAACGCAGCTTACACTCTCCGGAATCACAGAGACCCTGATCATCACCCGCCCGGCTGGCGAGACGCTTGCGGCGGACTCGATCCGGGAACTCTCAAAGCATGGCGCAACGATGGCGATATTCCTGGGTGTGGGCAAGATTGCGAAGATTATGGACGATGTCGAGTACCCTCCGGATACGCCGGTTGCAGTCGTCTACCGGGCATCGTGGCAGGATGAGCAGATCATCCGGGGCATGGTTGCGGATATTGCAGGAAAGGTCGAGGCGGCAGGGATAGAGAGATCAGCCATGATCCTGATCGGCGATGCCGTGCATCCGAAAAGTTTCAGGAGGTCGCACCTATACGGATCGCAGTGATATCGTTTGAGCGGAACCGGGCGGTTGCAGAGCGCGTCGCAGGTCTCGT
>JAYEFK010000064.1:0-9147 GCA_034658575.1 Methanobacteriota archaeon | reverse complement strand
TTATCAGATGGTGTATGAACTGGACGAGGATCGTAGTCTTGCCGCTTCTTCTGACACCGGTCACGACAACTATCTGCCCGGTTGAGGTGAGCCTCTCAAGTTCGTTTAAATATTTTGGGCGGATGATACCTGTGAAAGGGGTAGCTCTCCAGAAGTTAAATGGGTTCAGGATATCCACCAGTTCTCGTTCGTCCATAGTTGTGATTTGCGATTGTTGGTTTAAATAGTTTCCGACATGTCGTATGAAAAGGGTGTTTTTTGTAAGATATAGTCTGAAGTAGTAACAGAAAGCTTTATATACTAAATGTAACTAATACCTTACATAATGACATGGAAGCATTGCAAAATGTCTGATAACACAAACAATAAAAGAATCTATACAATCTGACACATAGCAGCGCATGTACTCGGTGTCAGCAGCGTGCTTGCCGGGGTGCTCACATCGAATGCGATCATCGGATTGATCGGCGTCGGGGTAATCATACTGATCAGCGCGAGACAGAGATACAGAGTCGTGACTTATGACGAACGGACACTGGAGATTAGCAGAAGGGCAGCGAGTGCCACATTCAGAATATTTGCGATAGGACTCATGGTGGTTTACATGCTGAACCGCTTTGTCCATCCGTTCATCGGGGCGATGAGTGGGGCGGCAGCCGGTGATTGGCTCGGGGCTCTGGCACTTTTGATGCTGTACTGCCATCTCGGGTTCTATGCGTACTACAGATGGGGGATGTAGATTCTGATGATGAACATGCTCAAGGTCTTCCGGGCGATGCATGACCTGACCCAGGAGGATCTCGCTGAGAAACTTGGCGTAACCCGCCAGACTATAAACGCTATCGAGAAGCAGCGGTACAACCCATCGCTCGAACTCGCATTCAAGCTCGCGGACTTCTTCGGTGTCACGATCGAGGATCTCTTCATCCGCAATTCCCCGGAAGATTCAGTAGAACCAGAGGCAGTGCAGTAACTCATATACCTGCGCAAGAGCAATCTACCAGATATCGATCATCATGGCAAACCCGCTGACAAACCCGGACCGGTTCTTCACCGAACTATCGGAAAGAGATGCAAACCTGTGGATACCAGCCGCAATCGTACTTCTGGCAGCCATCGCTACAGGCATCTATATCGTGGCGGTGGATGGTGTGGCGACAGCAGCATCTTCTGGCGCGGCGGTGCCGTTTACAGGTATCTCTGTGGCTACCAGCGTTATCGGAGGGCTTATCATAATATTTGTCTCGTGGCTTCTTTATGCAGGGGTATTCTATGCACTCTCGACGCTGCTTGGGGGAGTTGGCTCGTTCAAACGGGTTTTCGAGTTTACAGGATACGGTTTCGTCCCTGCCATCATCGCACCGGTCATCGGACTTGCTGCGGTCTGGCTTGCGTATCCTGGTATCGACTTCTCCGCAATCGAGCCCCAACTCATGAAGCAAACGCTGATGCAGAATCCGCTTATGAAGGCGTCTGATATAGCCGGGATCCTTTTTTTGCTGTGGAGTGCTGTTATATGGATATTCGGAGTCGAACATGCGTGCGATATCCCGAGGCGAACCGCGACGGTCACGGTTGTCTTGCCTGTGGCGGTCTACCTCCTGTACAGCATGATCATTCTACTATAGTCGTAATATGGAGAAAATGCTGATGTCACGAATGCTGCAACCCATATATTCCAGAAAAGTGCTCATAACAAACCCGAACCGGTTCTTCGCCGAACTATCCGGAAGAGACCCGAACCTGTTGGCGCCATTCGTGATCGTGCTGATCACAGCCACCATCTCAGCCGTTTCCACCGCGATGATGCCTTATAATTCTGGCGCAGCAGCAGAGGTTGCAATAAGACTTATCACACCGTTTATCTGGTGGTTCCTGTTTGCTGGTGCCTTCTATGCGCTTTCGATCTTCTTCAGGGGGGCTGGCTCGTTCAAACGGGTACTTGAGTTTACAGGATATGGTTTCATCCCGCAAATCCTTTCGGCAATCTTTAATGCCATAATCATGCATGCACTCCTGCCGCTCCTTGCATCGCTTCCCCAATTCACGCTGTATGCGATCGCCATCGCCAGCTTACTCCTCTTTTTGTGGAGTGCTGCTATATGGGCATTTGCAGTCAAGCACGCACGCAATCTATCGACGCAGGATGCACTTTTCACGGTGGTCGGTGGCGTGGTTGCAGGGTGGTTGCTGATGTGGGGCACGATATACATCATAGCAGACATAATAAATTAATCGAGGCGATAGTACAATTGCAAGTAACTACTCAGGTACCTAAACCACTATCATGGGACTTCACTGTGTAGGAACTGCCAGGACATGGGGCGTACTGTAGCCAAACAGGGAATTTAACCGCAGAGTGCGCAGAGGGGCGCGGAGGGGGAATAACGGGCTAACCGCTCTGCGTTCCTCTGCGCCCTCCGCGGTTATTTTTCTTGTCAGAAAATACAGGATCGCAATCGGGAGACCGATCAACATACCTGAGTAGTTACAATTGCAATAGTGTAATAGTACCGGGAGAGGTGACAACATGGACGAGACACCTGAAGATTTCGAGAAACTGGATGCGGCAGTCCTTGCCGAGTCAAAGAAGAGCCCTGCGAAGACTGCTCTCATCTGCCCGCAATGCGGCTCGAGGAACGTCACGTACTGGCTGGGCTTGAAAGCCGGATGCCAGTACCAGTGCAAGGACTGCGGCTACGTCGGCGCATTCGTGATTGAGGAATATGCGGACCGCTAACATTCTCCTTCACCCCAGTTTCGCAGCCTCGCCGCGAACAAGTTTCCGAAACCGCTTGTGCGCCTCCACGACATCTACGATCTTATCCGCATCCGCTCCAACGAGGCAATCGACCCGCGGATCATCCCGATATTCCTGCTCCATCCTGCGTGCCAGTTCTATCGCATCATCGCCGCGTGCACACGCCAGCGCAAACTCCCACAATAGCCCGATATCGGTTCCAGAGAGCGCGATGTTCGCATACGGGACTGCGTACTCGTTGCCATTGAAAACGACCGCAATCCCGCCCGCATCCCGCACACGCCCGAGCATCGCAAAGTCTGTGATCGAATCCCCGACAACAACCACGTCCCCGGGAGTCATGCCGTGGCTGGCAGCGATCTCCTCCATCGCCTGGACCTTACGTACGCCTCCGACCACCCGCACCATTGAAAAGATATCGCCAAGCGCGGTCTCTTTCAGTTCTCCGAAGTAGAAATTATCCAATCTCCGGAACACCGCCTCTTCGTCATCAGTGCTGAGAATCTCATCCTCGATGCCCCGTATGCAAGCGATATCGTCATCTGTGAGTCTCCCGCGCAAATCCTCAAGGTCGAGCCGCGTGCATGAGATACGATCCCTGGTAACACCAAGCGCCGCACCGATCTGGTAGGCGTGCTGCTCATAACTCGTCGAGATGATGTGCACCTCCCAGCCATCCCCTTGCAATCTCGCAATCAAGTCCTTTGCGCCGGATACGATCCGTGCACGCGAGGAGATCGCTGTGATATCCTCTTCCCGGATCCCGTGCACAAGCAGGAACGGGACGATGAGCGCAAGTGTATCACCTGGCTCGTAATTCTCGCGACCCGCAAGCGCCAGCACGTCGTCGTATCGGCTCAGCGTCTCGAATATCGCATCCCCGTTCTCGATTAAGGAGGTCACCTCGTAGGCATTGTCCTGCGGCG
This sequence comes from Methanobacteriota archaeon, assembly GCA_034658575.1. Lineage (GTDB taxonomy): Archaea > Halobacteriota > Methanosarcinia > Methanosarcinales > Methanogasteraceae > Methanogaster_A. Next base: position 5,460 of record JAYEFK010000064.1, on the reverse strand, counting down.
ACAGCGGACCTTCCAGATCAAAGCATATAATGTTCATAATCCTGATAACGCATCAAAGCCGTTTTGACGCTCTCTTAAAATCTCCACGGATGCTATCGACGTCCCCTTCGATGTGGTTGCTCCATACCGTATCATCCGAATCCGGCAATTGTGATGATGCGACACTGTCTGAAAATCAAGTGATTTATCACCGCTGAGGGCGCAGAGTTTTGAGATCATTTTCAACCCTCTGCGTGGCTCTGTGCACTCTGCGGTAGAATCTAATGGCATGGCGATTTTACTTGAAAAAGCGATAGTGCCTGGTGATGCAACCATGAATTTTCTACGCATTTCTCGAATCAAATCACTCATGCCGTTTTTTCGTCGCGCAATTTTATCAGCGCAAATACGCAGTAATTCAGGATATCCCGGTATTCAGACTCAACACCTTCGGAAACCTTTGGAGACCCTTCCGACTCCTCAATGCTGCGTATTCTGTATGCTTTAACGAGTATCTGGTCTGTTATTGACGGGAGTCGCATCTCTCTCCATGAATCACCGTAATCCGCATTCTTTGCGATCATCAATCCCCTGACCTCCTTCAGGATTGCATCGTACTCCTCGATCGTATTCTTTTCCTGTGACATGTCAGCACCTATTTTATCCTGTTTACAACCGCAACCTTCTGACGATCTCGGGATTCTCCATCATCTCGCGTATTCTTCCAAGGATGACCAGTGATATCATGGCCATGAATGCGCGTTTGGTTCCTGATTCGTCGGATGCATCATCGAAAACACTTTTTGACACATTCCACAGACCGGATATCGGTATGATCATCAGTTCTCCCATCTTCGCTGTGATCGCGCTATCTACAGCCCACAGTTCCTCTTCTATGTTCAGTGAATCTGCAAACCCGGTAGGATCGCTGATCAGGGCATCCAATTGGTCCGAATATTCCTTATCTCCTGCTACAAACCCGGTATCGTCGAACGCGCCCATGTTCTTTGAGATGCAGATGTCAATAAATCTACTGTTCTCTATCAAATCTGCAATATATTTACAGGTCATCTCGCCGGCATCGATCATCTCGTCGATCATCTCGCTGTCCGCACCCTTTGCGTGTCCGACCATATCGGCAACTGTGGTGCAGACGCTCAGGAGATAGTGCGGGATGCAGAGATCGCACCCTACCGGAAGGTTGCTTATCGATTGGTTCACCAGATGTTCCAGTTCATCGAGGCGCCGTTGCTGTGCATCGGTCAGTGTGGTTTTTGCAATCTCTTCTTCTGGCTCCTCTGCCGTCACAACAGCAGATTCGACATCCCCTGTCTCTTTTGCCGCTTCTGACTTTCCTGCTGCCTCTGTCACCTCTACCGCCTCCACATCCCCTGCCATCTCCACCGCCCCTATAGTCTCGCCCCAGACAACCTGATACGCCTGCGTCATGGCATCTCGCGCCTTATCGCTCGGATCGTCGAGATGACGTTTGAGCGGATCTTTTGCGAACTGAACAAGGTTCCTGTTCTTCTGTCCGATGCGCCTGATCGACTGCGCGGCATTGGCGCGAACGCGATCATCGGAGTCGTCGAGGAGCACAATCAGATGCGGAATAACGTTTTCATCGACCTCTGCGGACGCGCCAGCCATCAGCGCGGATCTGGCACGCTCATCAGCATCGCGGCTGTGTAATTGATCGATAATATTATCTTTTTTCCTTTCGAAGAGTTTGTGTGCACGTTTTTTAATAGATAGTTCCTTATCCTTAGATTTCGTAAGTATCAGCGCGGTTGCAGCCATTAATATAATGACGATCAGCACAAGCGTCCCGAAAACACGATTTTCAGCGTTGTCTCTCCCCTTCCAGTCCGCATGCAGCGATTTCCTGGTACTGTTCGCCTCGTTTACGACGGCTGAGATCGTTCTCTGATGCTCTGTCAGATCGCCTAAGAAAAAATCGGTTCCATTTACCATCTCCACCATCTTCCCGTCCACCGCCATAAACCGCTCACCAAAAGTGGAAAGCACCCCATAATCCGCAACATCCGAACTTGCGATATCGTTGCTCAGCACACCGAGCGAGTCGCACGAGGTTATCAGGCTGATGCGGGTTTTTTCAATCACTTGCGGCGACCCCACAAGGGCTTTGATGGCACTGATCTCATCAGGATCGAGCTTCATCGCTGCATCCCTCCATGCAGCCGCCTCAAGAACACCATCGACAATCGATGCATCGGTCACAACCGTACCATCGTCTGTGAAGATCTCGATCCCCCTCCCGCAGACGACGTTTTTGTAACTGACGACGTAATAGTTCTCCGCACCCATTGAGACCACAGCGATGGTGTCGATCGAGTAATCGAGCAGTACCCGGTTTGCATTCGCTGCATCTACGACCGTAGCATCATCGATACCCCCGGTCCCGACTGCATCAGGTCTCCCGCTATCTGGCGTTACAACCGGTGCAGCAGATGGTGAAGTGATAGGTGGGCGGTTCGGCGCCTCTGGCGCATCGGGGTCATCAGGATCATCAGGAGCAGCAGCCGCACCACCCATGTTTATACTCCCGATGCAGAGCGCGGCAATCAGTGAGATGACAAGTATTGTTAGAATCTTCATAGTATCCCCTGTTTCATTCGTTTCACAATTTCAGGATTTTCATACATCTCCTTTGCATACATAAGTAGGGTGTCTGCGCTCAATATCCGTATCGCATGTTCGAGATCGTCTCCGGACTGATCCGCAAGCAAACTTTTCGCAATCGACCAGACCCCGGTTATCGGAAGTACGCTCATATCCCGCGTCCTCGACGTGATTCCCCTGTCGATCTCGAGGAGCGCCTGCTCCACCTTCGGACTGGTTGCCGATACGAATCCGGACGGACTCGCTATCAGATCGGAGAGTAGATCGTATCTGATCTGGCTTGCGTTGCACCCTTGCGAGTTCTCGTTGCCCGCGGCGCTTCGTGCGTACAGGTCGATATTTCGTTTGGAGACCATGATCTCGGATAGTTCCGTGCAGACAGACTCGATGACCGATATCATCTGATCAGTCACCTCTTTCGGTCCCGCCTTCCCGCGTATAAAATGGGCTGCTGTCATCCCGCGTACATATTCGATCAAACGCTGTGCCACACTCCGGTAAAAGTTGGGGATACACCGGTCATAACCCGACACCTCGCGATACCGGTTCTCAAACGCCTCCCTGACATAGCGCAATCTTGCATCCTGCTCCTGGTCAGGGCGGACTGTCGATGGCAACAGGATCGTTGCGCTATCTCCGTCCACAGAGGCGTTTTTACCCTCGTACAGGTTCGGGATACCACTTACACTGACCGTACGCTGCCCGCCACGATCCAGTGTGAATATCGCTTCTCCGGAAGCATCGGTCTTCTGGGTGGCTGATCCTGTCTGTACCACCGCACCCGGTATCGGCGTTCTCGACGCGGAATCGAGTACCTTCACCTTCATCATGACCTTCGGCTGCACTGGCACGGGTTTCGGTTCTGGCGGCGCAATCCTGGTATTGGGTTTGGCATTGGGTTTGTTAGCAGGTTTGGCGACAGGTTTGCCGGGCTTGCTCCCGGCTTTATCAGGCGGGGGTGCCTTGTATTTATATCCGTAAGCGGTTCCGGTGGATCTGGTGGTGGTGGATCTCCGGCGCATGAAGACGATTCCTGCAAGTACCAGTAGTAGAATCGCCGCCAGAAGATAAGACCATAATCCGCTGGTCTGGGACACCTCTGGCATCGCAGGTATGCGATTCGCCCCTCCCCCCACAGTGGGTGTGGTGATCACGACACTGACCTCATCGGTATCGGTGCATTCATACTCATCGGTCACGCTGAGCGTGACTGTGTACGTGCCGGGATCGAAGATATAGTAGAACATCCGCTCCTTTGAGATGGTGGTGCCGTTTAAAATCCACTGGTAGGTCAGGTTCTCCCCGCTTGAGCGGGATGCATCGAGTATGATCTCTATCCCCTCGAGTGCCTCGCGGTCCGCGCCAGCGTCTGCCTCGGGCATATCCATGCTCGACCGTGCCGTGATCGTGGCGTCATCCGTACCCGATGCGCCATCGTTATCGGTCACTCTAAGCGTTATGTGATGCACTCCTTTCGGGAACATGTGCTCAAAGACCATCGATTCGTTGATCACGATAGAGGCATCGAGCCATTCGTATTTCACGATCTCGCCGTCCGGATCGATGGAACCGGATGCATCCAGCAGGACCGCGGTTCCAACGAGCACTGCCTGATCGGATCCCGCATCCGCTATCGGGGGCTTCTGGTCCACAGCAGTGACCTCGATTTCCACCCGGTCAGCAGCAGTTGCCCCGTATCCATCGGTCACGGTCAGCATGATGTTGTGTGTGCCGATCGGGAGAATCATATCGAATGATTGCGCAAGATTGAGGATGCCGATACCATCCTCCTTCCACTCATAGTACATGGTATTGCCGTCGGGGTCGCTGGAATTGGATGCGTTGAAGTGAACAAGTGTCCCTTCCGGTACGGTCATGTCAGGTCCCGCGTCTGCGATCGGTGCGCAGTTGACCAGGATCTCGAGAGTATCCTCGCCAGTATCATCATCGTTATCGGTCACTCTAAGCGTGATCTCATGTCTTCCGGCATCAAAGATCTTGTTAAACGATTTCCTGGTGCTGAGTTCCTCCCCGTCCTCAGTCCACTTGTAAGACTCGATTTCGCCGTCAGGATCGCTGGATCCGGATGCGTCGAGTTTGATATAGGTATCAGGCAGTATGACCCGGTCATCGCCTGCATCCGCAACCGGAGGGTGGTTTTCTACCGTCACGATTACAGTATCAGTGACATTGCCGGTGCTATCCGATACTGTCAGCGTGATTGTGTGTGTGCCTATCGAAAATTCGTGACTGAACGATTCCTGATCGCTTAGTACGGTGCCCTCGGTCCAGTTATAGGTCAATGTGCCGGTGCCAGTTGATCCCGAACCATCCAGATCGACCATGGTGCCCGGTGATACCTGTTGATCATCGCCTGCATCAGCTTCCAGTGCCGATGCACCGCTTATGAGGAGGAGGAATGAGGCGTACACAAAGACCACAACACAAACTCTGCGCAGATGCAGCCCTCTAATCATAATGCAATCATGAGCAGTGTAATCACATAAACCTTCTTGCACTTACCGGAATGGCATATCATCGATCGCCCGCCAACCCCGCCACCTGCTCGACAGAATCAAAGACCGCACCTGCAATCGCGTCTTTCGTGCCACCGACATGAATGACATTGCTCTCCCCCTTAGCAATGATCCACACCTCCCCCTCGCCGCCACCCATGCTCTCTACGGTATTCGCAACGACCATCGAAAGTCCATAGCGATCCATCACCTCCTTCGCACGCTCGATCAGCACGTCACCTGTTGCAGTCTCCAGTTTGAACCCGACGACTGCCAGATCAGAATACGCATCCCGCACCTCTTCGAGCAACTTGTGTGTCGG
>JAYEFK010000063.1:0-2056 GCA_034658575.1 Methanobacteriota archaeon | reverse complement strand
TATTTCATGATCAAGAATCTCAACCAACCTTTTCAAGAGTTTTTCGGTCTTTCGTCTATAGTTTTCAAAGTTATATTCGTCCATGAAATCGTGAAAGAAATTCGCATGGATGGTTTCTGCATCGTTTACCAACTCCCCCATCTCTTTATCTTTGTATGCCGATGCCAACTCCTTTACAAAATCCACAACAGCTCTATGTGTCGTTAACTTTCTTCCATAAAACAGACATAAGGCATAGACCAATGCGTTCAATGTCCCCCATAAAAATTCGGATGCTTTTGAGAACTTTTTGGTTTCATAATGTTTCCTGAAATTGTCATAATAGTAATCCGCGAGTTTTCTCCTTCTTTTGATCTCCAATATGCCCCTGCCATCGACGTTCATGCCACAACATCCCTCTTCGGGTAAATTGGTATAGTTTTCCCATCAATTCTGATTTCTTTTAATATCACTTTAATCTGGAAATAATCTGGAAATATCCCATAATCTCGCAGAAGTGGCCAGGAATTTCTTGAGAAATGTAGCCAATCATCGGATCCAAGATAACCTTGACGCAATACAAGCTCAATCTCTTCCCCGATCATTTCATCTGCTTCAAACTCTTCTCCAACCCCTTCAATCCCCATTATCTCTCCAAGAACGACTGCATCGTCTTGCAGCTCATAAGGCGTTGATAAGAAACTTTTGGGTACGCTCAGGAATATATTTACCGCACCCTCTGGCACAAAGATTCCCCCGCCCTTCAATACTTTTTTTAAGATTAATCCCATTTCTATCGCCTATTTCACGCAAACATGCCTTCTGAATACCGGTCTATCATGCCCTCGGGGTTCATTATGTGCTTGATCGCATCCTCGAAATCCTTCTGGTGTACCGCATCCGCATCCTCACGCACCGCACACATACCAGCTTCCATCACGATCGCACGTAAAGTAGCGCCGTTTGCGTCCTCGGTCAGTGTCACAATGCGATCAAAATCGATATCGTCTGCAAGCTGCATCTTTTCCGTGTGGATGAGCAGGATCTTGACGCGTGCTGCACGATCCGGTATGGGCACGTAGACCAGTCGGTCGAAACGTCCCGGGCGGATCAGCGCGGGATCGAGTATATCCCACCGGTTGGTTGCTGCAAGGATGCAGACACCGCCTCTCGAATTGAATCCGTCCATCTCGGACAGGAGTTGCATGAGCGTGCGCTGGACTTCCCTTCCGCCAGAACTGGCATCGTCGAGCCGTACCGCTCCAATCGAGTCCAGTTCGTCGATGAATATGATCGCGGGCGATTTTTTCCGCGCCATCTCGAACACGTCGCGCACCATACGCGCACCCTCGCCGATGTACTTCTGAACGAGTTCCGAACCGACCACACGGATGAATGTAGCCTCCGTCCGGGTGGCAACCGCTTTTGCAAGAAGGGTCTTTCCCGTACCTGGTGGACCGAACAGTAAAACGCCTTTCGGCGGATCGATGCCGATGCGTTCGAATATCTCTGGCTTGGTGAGTGCAAATTCCACAGCACCCCTGAGCACCTCAATCTGCTTATCAAGACCCCCGATCTGGTCGTAATCGATGTCAGGAGATTCGATGACCTCCATTGCCTGCACCAAGGGGTCTTCTGATCTGGGGATGACCGCAACGATCGACAGATGCTCCTTATTAAGCGCAACCTGTACACCGGGTTTGAGATCGCCGTCTTTGATGAACTGTGAACTCCCTACGATGAATTCGGGACCTGTACTCGATCGCACAATAGATTTACCCTCCTCAAGAATGTTTACGATCGTTCCGACCAGCTGCGGTGTTGTTTTTAGTTTATCCAGTTCGCTCCGCAGTTTTCTAAGTTCACGCTCGTACTTCAATCGCTGGTCTTCAGCAAGCTGCTTTTCAGTCTCGACCTTCTGGTACTGCTTCTCGAGCAGGTTATTTTTTAATTCGAGTTGCTGCATGCGATCCACGACATACTTGGAGAACTCTGTTGAGTCTATATCCGCATCAACGTCCATTTCCAAATCCATTATAAGACTACAATATCCTGACAACACATAAACCTTTATGGA
>JAYEFK010000062.1:0-9203 GCA_034658575.1 Methanobacteriota archaeon | reverse complement strand
ATTCAAGGAAGTATATGATGTTTTCCAATTTTGCAATAAACATGATCTGGTTGGTTCAGACCTTGAACATCCATCTAAGACATTAGTTGGACTCTGGAAGGTTATTGTTGACAGCGAGGTGATTAACTATTATCTAGAAGAGGAACAAAATTTGGATAAAGTTCTGAATATCTTTATCAGAGTTAATTCCGGTGGTACAGAGCTGAGTTACTCAGATATGCTTCTTTCAATAGCCACCGCACAATGGAAAACCTATGATGCCCGTGAAGAAATATACACATTAGTCGATGAATTGAATAATCGTGGTGAGTCATTCAATTTCAATAAAAATTTTATTTTAAAATCCTGCCTATTGCTATCTGATATTAAATCCGTAGTGTTTAAAATCGATAATTTCAAAAAGGATAATATGCAAAAAATCGAAGGGCGATGGGATGATATTAAAGAAGCACTTGTATTAACTGTCCGTCTTCTTGAAATTTGGGGATACAACAGAGACACTCTTGTTTCAAATAATGCTGTTATACCACTTGCCTACTACATTCTAAAACAAGGCAATCCAACTGAATTAATTTCATCCTCCTCCTTTGCTGAAGATCGGAGGAAAATGCAGAGGTGGTTAATGAGAGCTTTACTCAAACAAACCTTAGGTGGCCAATCTGACAATATCTTAACAAAGATTCGGCAAGTAATTTCCATACATAATGATAGCTTTCCAGAACATGAAATTTACGAAGTTCTAAAAGGAACTACGAAATCTATGACTTTTGATGAAGATCAAGTAGATGGTCTTTTGGATATGCAGTATGGAAGCTCAAATACGTATACCCTATTGGCTTTACTTTATCCTTGGTTAAAATTTGACCAACATTTCCATATCGATCACATATATCCTCGTAATATGTTCAAAGAAAAACATCTAAAGGAAAGCAACATACCAGAAAATAGCTGGGCAGAATACAAGTCACTTAGAGATGGACTGAGTAATCTCCAGCTGTTACAAGGAAAGGTGAACCAAAGCAAGTCTGATCAAGATTTTGAAACCTGGTTACATAATGTCGAAGCTGATGAGCCTTTGGCCTTGGATGCATACAAGACACAACATATGATTCCAGACGTTGATCTTTCGTTTCATAATTTCCCACAATTCTTTGAGGAACGAACGAAGATAATCAAAGCAAAATTACAGGAATTGCTTGATATTTGAATGCCAAGGTAACACATCTAAATGAAATGGGCACAAGCAAAGTTACTACGATATAAATTTTCATTCTCTTCGTGCATTAATAATAGGAAACCAACAGTATGACACCCGTTCACGATATCGACACGCTTATCGCCCTCGGCGAAGGCTTCACCACCGAGTTCAAACGTACGGGCACGTCCAACCTCGGGCGAGAGATATGCGCCTTTGCCAATGCAACAGGTGGCGTCATCCTGATCGGGGTGGCGGACGATGGGAAGATCACAGGGGTTGGTAATCACAATGAACTTAAGTCCAGGGTCCAGTCCATCGCCCGTTCTGCCGAACCGCCAATCGTGATTGATATGGAGAGCGTTGGCGAAGTACTTTGCATCACTGTGCCTGAACAACACAGCAAGCCCTATTCATTTGGCGGCAAGTTTTTCATCCGTGAAGGTGCGACCTCGCAGCAGATGGCTCGCAATGAAATCCGCGAGTTTTTCTTCAAGGAAGGATTGATTCATTTTGATGAAACGCCCTGTACCGATTATAACTTAGAACGTGACCTGACCCCTGAGATCTGGAGCCGTTTTGTTAAGCACGCCCGTCTTCCGGAGGGGCTGGAGCCTCGTCCCGCATTGGATAACTTGCATCTGACCAAAGACGGCAGGATGACCCACACCGGCGCCTGGCTGCTGTGTGATGACATCACCCGCTATACCTTGCAGGCGCATGTGACCTGTGCGATGTTCAGGGGAACCACCAAAACATACATCCTCGACCGCAAGGATTTCTCAGGCGACCTCTATACCATCTATGAAGATGTGATCGCATACCTGCAAGCCAAGTTGAACACAGCGCTCATCCCTCATGCCAGAGGTCGGGACGAACGGCTCGAATTGCCTGAAGATGCCCTGCGTGAAGCTCTGGTCAACGCCATCGCGCACCGCGACTATCGGTCAACCGCCAATGTGCAGGTGTATATCTTCCACGACCGCATTGAGATTGTGACACCGGGCGGACTGCCAGCCGGAATGCGTGAGGAAGACCTGGGCATTAAGAGTGTACCGCGCAATCCACTACTGTTCGGAATGTTCTATCGCATGGGGATGGTAGAACAAGTAGGCAGTGGCATCAAACGAATCCGTGAGATGTGTATAGATTATGGAGTGGCTGAGCCATTATTAGATGTCTCAGAAAACTGGGTGACAATCACATTCAAGCGACCGATTGAAGAAGTCACAGTTGAAGTTACCCCTCAAGTCCCCCCCCAAGCAACCCCTCAAGTCCCCCCCCAAGTTAGGCGTCTGCTTGCCGTTTGTGACGGGGAATTGCTGCGAGAAGAGCTACAAGGGCGGATCGGGCTTGCCGACCGCAAGCACTTCCGCACTGACTATCTGCGCCCGGCACTCAGTGCATGCCTGATCGAAATGACCATTCCGGACAAGCCCACCAGCAGCAAGCAGAAATATCGGATCACGGAAAAAGGGAGAGCACTGCTCGCAGAAGTTGAGGAGGGGGGGCAAGAATGAACCCACACACCTACACCGAAGACACCCTCGTCCAGCAGACCACAGCCGACTACCTCCAGCACCAGCTCGGCTGGGAATCGGTCTACGCCTACAACAACGAGGACTTCGGACCAGACAGCCTGATGAACGGGGAGGTGACCGTATGAACAAACACACCCTCTCCAACCTCATCGCCCTGGGCGAAGGCTTCACAACCGAGTTCAAACGTACAAGCACATCAAACCTCGGGCGGGAGATATGCGCCTTTGCCAATGCAACAGGTGGCGTCATCCTGATCGGGGTGGCGGACGATGGGAAGATCACAGGGGTTGGCAATCATAATGAACTGAAGTCTCAGGTTCAGTCCATCGCCCGTTCCGCCGAACCGCCCATTGCGGTGGAAGTGGAGAGTGTGGATGATGTACTGGTGGTGACCGTTCCCGCCCAACAGAGCAAGCCCTACTCTTTTGGCGGCAAGTTCTTCATCCGGGAGGGGGCAAGCAGTCAGCAGATGTCCCGCAAGGAGATCCGCGAGTTCTTCTACGCGGAGGGGCTGATCCACTTTGATGAGACGCCCTGTGAGAAATTTTCACTGGACGAGGATCTCGACGAGACAAATTGGGAACTCTTTCGCCGTCGTGCCAAGATCCCCGAGGATATGGAACCGGCCACGGCGCTACGCAACCTGCACCTGATCGATACAAACGGGCGGATGAGTCAGGCCGGTGCCTGGCTGATGGCCCACGATATTCGTAAGTTCAACATCAGCGCCGACGTTGCCTGCGCGCTGTTCATGGGCACGGACAAGGTGCGTATCCTGGATCGGCGCGGGTTCGACAGCGATGTCTATTCCATGATCGACAAGGTGGTGGCATGGATACTATCGAAGATAAATGTGGAGTACATCATCAAGCATGTAAAACGCGAGGAACGCCCGGAACTGCCGGAGGAAGCGCTGCGCGAGGCCGTGGTCAACGCGCTGGCGCACCGCGACTATCGGTCCACGGCGAATGTTCAGGTGTACACATTCAAAGACCGGGTGGAGATCGTCAGCCCCGGCGGTCTGCCGGCCGGGATGACCGAGGCGGATCTGGGAGTCAAGAGCATCCCGCGCAATCCACTTCTATTCGGCATTCTGCATCGGATGGACGCTGTGGAGCACATCGGGTCCGGAATTAATCGAATTAGAGATTTGTGTCGCGATTATGGCGTTGCGGAACCCGTGATCGAGGTTTCGGGGCATTGGTTTACAGTGGCATTCTCACGACCGGAGACTGGTGAACATACAACCGAAGACAGGCAACTTGATACAGCATCTGTCTCAAGTCTGTCCCAAGTCTGTCCCAAGTCTGTCCCAGGTGCTCTGGCCGAAGAACTCATGCGTGCTGCGTCCTCACCGGTCGACCTATTGACGTTGATGAGACTGGCTGACTACACAAACCGGACCCGCTTCAAGAATGTCATCCTTCAGCCACTGATAGAGGCAAATCTCATCGAAATGACCATCCCGGATAAGCCCACCAGCAGCAAGCAGAAGTATCGGCTGACTGATAAGGGCAGGGCTCTCTTGGCCGCAACCGGGGAGAGTGATGCATGACGCCCAGCGGCTACACCGAAGACACCCTCGTCCAGCAGACCACAGCCGACTACCTCCAGCACCAGCTCGGCTGGGAGTCGGTCTACGCCTACAACAACGAGGACTTCGGACCAGACAGCCTGCTGGGTCGCACCTCCGACCGCGAAGTGGTGCTGATCCGCACCCTGAGGAGGAAGCTCATCGAGCTGAACCCGGACATGCCTGATGAGGCTTATGACGACGCAGTACGCCAGATCACAGCCACCGCAGCCTCGCAGACCATCGCCGCCACCAACCGCGAGAAGCATGACCTGATCCGCGACGACGTGCAGGTCACCTTCAAGAACGACAAGGGCAAGCGGGTGCGCCAGCGTCTGCGTGTGTTCGACTACAATGAGCCTGCCAGCAACCACTTCCTCTGCGTACGCGAACTGTGGGTGAGGGGCGACCTCTACCGCAAGCGAGCAGACATCGTGGGGTTTGTTAACGGCATCCCGCTCCTGTTCATCGAGTGCAAGAACATCCACAAGAACTTAAAGACCGCCTTTGAGAAAAATTACTCCGGCTACCAGGACACGATCCCGCACCTATTCCACCACAACGCCATCGTGATGTTCGGCAACGGGGAGCAGGCGAAGATCGGTTCGATCACCAGCAAGTGGGAGCACTTCCACGACTGGAAGCGCCTGTCTGAACAGGAGCCGGGCGTGGTGGACATGGAGACGCTGCTTGCGGGCGTCTGCGACAAGCGAAACTTCATGGACCTGGTGGAGAACTTCATCCTCTTCGATGAGGCATCTGGCGAGACAAAGAAGATCATTGCCCGCAACCACCAGTTCCTCGGTGTCAACCGTGCCATCGAGTCGATGCGAAGCAAGCCCCAGTTCCGGAACATGCAGCGGATGGATCTGGACGAGGCGTTCAAGGAGGAGGAGCATCCTTTCCGCATCGCCATCGTCTGCGCTATGTGGCTGACCGGCTTTGACGTGCCGTGCCTGTCCACATTATACCTTGATGGACGAGGAGTCACTGGCAATTTTCGATCTCTTAAAAAAGCAGAATCTCGGCGCATCCGAAATCAAGCGGATCAAGGCTGTTGCCGTTGGTCTGCTGAAAAAGTTAAAGGCGAAAAAACTTCGGGTCGATCACTGGCGCGACAAGGAGGCAACACGCGACTCTGTGCGGGTGACCATCAGTAATTTCCTCTGGAGCGACAAAACGGGGTTGCCAGTGGAGAGTTACACTACTGATGATGTGAACACAATAACTGCTGAAGTATTCAGGCACGTTTACCGGGCATATCCGACGGTTCCATCGCCGTGCTACGCAGAAGCTGCATGAAACCGGGCAACCGAGATATTTGCAGAACCGCTCCACAATGATCCGATAACAGCGGATATACGGCTCAAATCCCTACAGCAGCTTCGACCCAAATTGCTTCGTTTCCTTCAGCCACTCCGCAACTCCAAAAATACGTCCGAAGCGTATCGATCCCGATAAGAATATTCTCATATAACGCCTCTCCTGTAATGTCCTGTTGTGTATTTCGTTGTTATGTCCTTGCACGTGCTTTGAATCTTGCCATCGAGCGCATCCCGGTACAACCGCGTGATCGCCCCGGCACGCTCAGACTCAACCTCCCTCGCCTCGATCCTGATGCTCGAAACGCCAGCTCTGACAATAGCAGGGATGTGGTCAAGCATACACAGTTCGCTTGAATTTAAGAGATGCATCCTGCAGTCCGTATCCATCTGAAGCGGGAATGCGTACCCTTTCTCATCCACCAGTTCAAACCCGCAGTCATCGCAACGAGCAGTACAGGAACCGCTGCCACCAGGTATCCCGCCAACCACGCAGTGCTCTGATTCCATGAGCGTGAGCCGCCCGTGCACGATGCACTCGACCGCACCGTACTTTGCGATCTTGCGAATCTCTGCAAGCGTAAGTTCAGGCGATAGCGTGACCAGCCCTGCACCATGTTCCACCCAGAATTCAAGCGACATCCGGTTAAAGACATTGAGCGGGCTGTCCACGATTATATCAAGACCGATCTCTTTCGCGAGTCTGAATGCGCCGTGATTGGACACCAGCACGCCGTCTGCACCGAATCGGATGGCTCCGGACAGTGCCTCTTCCACACCGCGCATCTGCGAGTCACTGATGATCCGGGGCGTGTTCAGGTAGATCCTGCGTCCGCTCTGGTGCGCATACTTAGTCGCAGTCTCGAGGTCGAACGCTTCCGCACCCGCCCCCTCTCCCCGGCATATCTCGCCGCCCAGATAGATTACGTCTGCGCCGCCAGCGATCGCGCTTCTCACGCCGTCCATGCCACTCACACTGACCGCGAGCGATGGCTTGGCGGCATCCACGACCAGCGCCCGCGGCTCTGCGGCTCGTATGATCCCGGCGGAATCCGCGGAACGGTCATGCCGGTGCCGGGCACGGGCACCGCGCCGCCATCCAGCTATCCGCGCATCAGCAAGCCGCGATACAGCATCACTCCGAACGCGGTTTAACTGGCTGACCGGGATGAATATGTCGCCCCCGCCCTCGATCCGTAGATCGATATCGGATTCGGATGCCTCAAAAACCGTGTTCCCGAGTTTTGCAAGCTGCCGTACGATCTCTTCCCTCGTCGTTGGTCTGCTGACCGCACGCTCGATTACGTACTCCGAGCGTACACGAACCGCGTTGTTATCACTGTCCTCGATCCGCAGTCCGAGCGGTGAACCGACCGCGGCTTCTGCGGTGATGGTGACAGGAATCCTCCGCAGTGGAGCGGGTGTAAACGAACTCCTGAGAGAGTCCATAAGCGGCTTATCGAATGTCTTGTAGACGGTACTTCCGGCACGCACCTGCGCGTCTGATAAAGTTAGAGGTATATCGACAACCGTGCCGCTGCCAGCATGATCCACCTGCCTGCCGCCTGCATATATCCGGTGGACGATCGTGCCAGAGCCACCGTCATCCGCACCCTCGCCCACGCCATCGCCCTCTACACCATCACCCTCAGCCCCCGCCGCACCTGCGATACCGATCCCGTCCCCGATATGAAGCGTGCCTGATAGTCTTATGCGCAGGCGATTCCGGTCGCATCCGATAACCGTACCTATCGGTATTCCCCGATTGTACGGGCGCATACGGCTCATCAGTTCGCCGCGCGGGTTTCCGGTGAGATAACCTGCCGTAAAACCCCTGTTAAAGACCTGCGCAAGAGCTCGTGACTCGTCGTCTGAAACAAAGTACCCTGCTGGGTCTTCCATGTACCGATCGATCAAGCCGCGGTATATCCGGGTCACGCAAGCCACGTATTCGGGTCGCTTGAGACGCCCCTCGATCTTGAATGAATCGATCCCTGCCTCGATCAGTTCCGGAAGAATCCGGCTCGTGTTCAGGTCCCTCGGACTTAACAGGTACTCGCCATCAGTCTTCACCTCACGCCCACCGGGAAGGGTTCGCAACCAGTACCGCTTCCGGCACGGCTGGGCGCAGACCCCCCTGTTCCCGCTCCTGCCGCCGATCATACTGCTCATGAGGCACTGTCCCGAATACGAGATGCAGAGTGCACCGTGCACGAATATCTCGATCTCGAGACCGGTATTCTGCCGCACCTGCTTGATCTCGTCAAGCAGCATCTCTCTTGCAAGCACGACTCTCTTGACACCCATATCTTGCAGAAACCCCGCGCCCTCGCTGTTGTGCACCGTCATCTGCGTGCTTGCATGGATCGGGAGATCGGGCGCAAGCGACCGCGCCATCGAGAGCAGTCCAAAGTCCTGCACGATCACAGCGTCCGCACCCGATTCGTCAAGATGACTCAGGAGGGCTGCCGCATCGGCAGTCTCGCTATCCTTTACGAGCGTGTTTACCGCGACGTACGCCTTAACGCCCCAGAGATGCGCATAATCGATTGCGTCTGCAAGTTCGTCGGGTGCGAAGTTGGCGGCAGACGCTCTTGCAGAGAGCGTAGTTGCTCCGAGGTAGACGGCATCGCAGCCGTTCTCAACGGCGGCTATGAGGGATTCGTTGTTGCCTGCCGGGGCGAGGAGTTCTGGTTTTGTCACCATAAAGCTTAGCTTGGATAAACATTCCCGCTTCCCAGCATCACCCAGCCATTGCTGGTTCTGCCAAGCTCAAGACAGATCGTCCACCCGACCTTGCAGCTCGAACTGATCTCATCAGAGACGGTGACCGGACCTATAGCTTCTTCAGACCCCAGATAGTCCCCAAGCCACAATTTACCGGGTTTGGTCTTTGTCACCGTGAAATACCCATCCCTGGTTTCGGTAATATCTCCGGGCGGATTGCCCCCGATGTAATTATAGATCAAATCAGATAGTTCCGTCACCGCGGGCAGTTCGTCTTTGAGTCTGTCAACAACCTCATCGGAAATCCCGTACTCTTCCTCATCCATATATCCCGCATCCGTCATCCATTTCACAAATTTCCGCATGACCGTGCCGACCGTTTTCATAAAACCCTTGCTGCCTGCCACCTTCCGGATCATGAAGTCATCGAGGAACTCACCGATCTCAGAGGGTCCGATTTTATCGGGTCCGAATATTTCACAAAACTCTTTACCTTCCCTATCATAGAGTTTATCAAAGAGTTTGTTGTCATCTTCGTCCAGATACTGGTACGCATAGCCGTTTAAGTAGTCCTCGAAGAGCTCTACCGCATCCTCGTACCCGCTATACGTTCTTGGCTTCAGGCGAGCCTGCTGTGCCTCCAGAAACTCTTCCATGACTTGTTCTATTGTTTTCATGTTGCATCTCCTGCATCTTTGCATCAGGAATCTTAAGGGGAATTGATGATCAGTTGGTCGATTGCGGATTTCATATCTCATCCTCTGGTGGAACGATGGTAGTGTCCTAATATACGATAGTTTATTATAGTGTGCGATAGAACCATTCTCTTGGTGAACACCATGGCA